>DATCGH010000028.1:0-4268 GCA_036509055.1 Caldimonas sp. | reverse complement strand
TCGCCCGAGTGGTAGGCGCGCGGCGCCAGATTGAGCTCGCCCGAGCAGCCGCGAAAGTGCGGCACCGCGAAGCGCCAGCCGCGGGCCTGCGCATCCGCGGCGAAGGCTTCGGCGTAGTGACTCGCCGAGGAGCCTTCGAGGCCATGGAACAGAACGAGCAGAGTGGTGCCGGCATCGCGGCCGAGCCAGTCGACGTCGACGAAGTCGCCATCCGGCGTCGGCCAGCGCTCGCGCTCGAACTTCGGCCGCTCGCCGGCATAGCGGCGGCTGAAGAACACCGGCCAGATCGTCTGCACATGGCCACCCGGCAGCCAGCGAGGCGCGCGAAAGTCATGCATCGTGTGCGAGTGGCAACCGACGAGCCCGCAGGCTCAGTGGAGGATGGCGGCGGTTTCGGCGATCTCGGGCACCTCGCTCGCGGTGCCCGGGCTGGCGTGATGCGCCACCAGCCGCCAGCCGCGCGTCGCCTTGACGTAGACGTTGGTGGCGACGACGTAGGCGAAGGCCTCGCCCTCGGGGCCGAAGACGCGCACCCGCTCGAGCACGCTGTGCACCGCGGTCGAATGGGTGTCGAGCCGACGCACCTTTTCCGGCCGAGCGTCGATCGTGCCGTTGGCGAACATGGCCTCGAACGAAGCCCGGATCGCGACCGCGCCGACCAGCCGCGGCCCGCCGGGATGGACGCAGCTGATCTCGTCGTCGTCGGACCACAGGCCCATCAGCCGGTCGATGTCGCCGCGCTGCAGCGACTCGTAGAACTCGACCTCCACGTCGTCGGCGGAACCGGTGGCGGGGGCAGGTGGCTTCGGTCGGCGCATCGAGCTCTTCGGTTACTCTCCAGCGCTGAATTGTAGGAAGGCCCCGCCGGTCGACCGCTCCGCGCTTCCCCTCCATGGTCAAACCCGTCGCCGACTGGACCCAGCGCAGCCTCGAGCTCTCCCGCCTTCTGGCCCGTGCCGGCGTCGGCGATCGTGCGGCCTTTGCCACGCTCTACGAGCAGACCAGCTCGCATCTGTTCGCCGTGGTGCTGCGTATCAACCGGGATCGCGCGCAGGCCGAAGACATCCTCCAGGAGGTCTACGTCAAGGTCTGGCGGGCGGCGCAGACCTTCGACGCGGCCCAGAGCCAGCCCCTCACCTGGCTGACCAGCATCGCCCGCAATCGCGCCATCGACAGCCTGCGTCGCGAGCAGACGCAGCCCAGGTTGCAGACCCCGGTTGCCGCCGCCGGCGGTACCGACGCCGAGGACGACGACGTGTACGAGACCGCGGCCGACGCAGCGCCCGGCCCGCTCGACCTGCTGAGCCGGGCAACCGATGCCCGGGCGCTCGGCGAGTGCATGGAAAAGCTCAGCGCGCTGCAGCGGCAAAGCGTCGCGCTCGCCTTCTACCAGGGCCTCAGCCACGCCGAGGTCGCGGATCAGCTGCGCCAGCCGCTGGGCACCGTGAAGTCGTGGGTGCGGCGCGCGCTGCTCACCCTCAAGGCCTGTCTGCAGGGCGCGGTCGTGCGCGACGGCGCCGGCGCCAGTTGAGATGAACGACCCACGCCTGCATTCGCTCGCTGCCTCCCAAGGGCGCACCCGACGGCTTCGGGCGGCCGGGCGCCACTGACATGGACTACAGCCGCCCCGAGCTCGCCGACCGCCTTGCCGCCGAATACGCCGCCGGCACCTTGCGCGGACCGGCGCGGCGCCGCTTCGAGAGCCTGCTGCCGGCGCATCCGCTACTGCGCGAGGCGACCCGCGCCTGGGAAGAGCGGCTGATGCCACTCACCGCCGCGATCGCGCCGGTTCAGCCTTCGGGGGACGTCTGGCGTCGGATCTCCGAGCGGATCGGTGGCGGCGAGGCCAAGGCGGCAAGCGCAGGCCCATGGAACCGGCTCGCGTTCTGGCGCGGCCTGGCGGCGTTCGCCAGCGTCGCGGCGATCGGCCTGGCGGTGCTGCTCGCCAACCCGAGCGCGGTGCCGCCGCCGATCGTCGTCGTCCTCGCGCCGACCGGCACCGCGCCCGGCGCGACCCCGCCGGCTTCGCTGGTGGCCAGCATCAGCGGCGACGGCGCGACCCTGGTGACGCGGCCGATCGTGCCGGTCGCGGTCCAACCCGACCGCTCACTCGAGCTCTGGGCGGTGCCGAAGGAGGGCGCGCCGCGCTCGCTCGGCCTGTTGCCCGGCGGCAGCGGCACGGTGGCGTTGCGCGCCAAGGTGCTGGCCGGTGCCGACACGCTCGCGGTCACGCTCGAGCCCGCCGGCGGCTCGCCCACCGGCAAGCCGACCGGGCCGATCGTCTACGCCGGCAAGTTCTCGCTCTAGGTCACCTGAGCAGCGGCGTCGCGCAGCGCCGCGAGCACGCGCTCCGGCGCGACCTCGGTCAGGCAGCGGTAGTGGCCGAAGCGGCAGACGCGGTCGAAGCAGGGCATGCACGCAAGACCGATCTCGTCCTTCAGCCAGAGGACGCGTGCCGTGGGGTTCAGCGGTGGCGTGTGCAGCGGGCTGGTCGAGCCGAACACCGCCACCTGCGGCACGCCGAAGCCGGCGGCGACGTGCATCAGCCCCGAATCGTTGCTCGCCAGGCCGCGTGACGCAGCGATCAGGGCCATCGCCTCGAGCAGCGAGGTCTGGCCGGCGAGCACTCGGCAGGCGCCGGGCGCGGCATCGGCAATCGATTCGCACAGCGCGGCTTCTCCGGGCGAGCCGAGCAGGGCGACGATCGTCCCGTCGGCCCCGTGCAGCGCCTTGGCGAGCGCAGCGTAGTGGTCGACCGGCCAGCGCTTGGCGGGGCCGTACTCGGCCCCGGGGGCGAACGCCCAGAAGCCGCCGGGACCGAGCCCCGTCTTGGCGAGCGTCGCCTGCAGGGTCGCGGCGTCGAGCCGCAGGCGGGGGCGGGCACCGACGGCGAATTCGCTGCCGCCGAGGGCGCCGTAGAACGCGACCATCGGCGGCCGGTCCTCCTTCGGATTGGCAAGGCGGCGATTGAGCAGCAGCCACCTTCCTTCGCCGTGGTAGCCGACCCGCAGCGGCACGCCCGCGAGCCAGGGCAGGAGCGCCGACTTGATGGAGTTCGGCAGCACGTAGGCGACATCGAAGCGGCCGCGCAAGGTCGCCGCGACGCTCTTCCGCTTTCCCCAGTCGAGCCGGCCGTGGGCGAACGGCAGCTCGACGATCTCGCCGACCTGCGGCATCGCCCGGAACGCCGGCGCAACCCAGGGCAGGGCCGCGACCGTGAGGGACTCGCCGCGCCGGGCCAGGGCCGCGAGCAGCGGCTCGGCCATCACCGCATCGCCGATCCACTGGGGCGCGACGACGAGCGAGCGCGTCATCGCGGCGGCCGGACGGAGCGGGTCATCCGACCGCGCTCAATGCGACGAGTGAACCTTCTCGCCCGCCTTGAGCCGGTATTCGGTGCCGCAGTACGGGCACTTGCCCGAGCCCGTCGTCGCGACGTCGATGAAGACGCGCGGATGGTTGCTCCAGAGCGGCATCTTCGGGTTGGGGCAGAAGACCACGCCCGGGCCCTGCAGCTCGGACGCGGCGAGCTCGACAACCGCGCTCTTTCTCGGATCTCCGGTCGCCATCGCGCTCACACCTTGGTCAGCCATTCGGCGTATTTCGGATTGCGGCCGTTGACGATGTCGAAGAACGCGCTCTGGATCTTCTCCGTGATCGGCCCGCGGCTGCCTTTGCCGAGCTCGACCCGGTCGAGCTCGCGGATCGGCGTCACTTCGGCGGCGGTGCCGGTGAAGAAGGCCTCGTCGCAGATGTAGACCTCGTCGCGGGTGATGCGCTTTTCCACCAGTTTCAGGCCGAGGTCGCCGCAGATCGCGAGGATGGTGTTGCGGGTGATGCCGTCGAGCGCCCCGGCCGAGAGGTCGGGCGTGTAGACCACGCCTTTCTTCACCATGAAGAGGTTTTCGCCCGCGCCTTCGCTGACGAAGCCGCTGGCGTCGAGCAGCATCGCCTCGTCGTAGCCGTCGTCGAGCGCTTCCATGTTGGCGAGGATCGAGTTGGTGTAGTTGGACACCGCCTTGGCCTGCGTCATCGTGATGTTGACGTGGTGCCGGGTGTAGCTCGAGGTCTTGACACGGATGCCGCGGCGCATGCCTTCCTCGCCGAGGTAGGCGCCCCAGGGCCAAGCGGCGACCATCAGGTGCACGGTGTTGCCCTTGGGCGAGACGCCGAGCTTCTCGGAGCCGATCCAGGTCAGCGGCCGGAGGTAACAGGACTCGAGCTTGTTCTCCCGCACCACCGTGCGCTGCGCCTCGAACACCTCCTCG
>DATCGH010000027.1:0-3062 GCA_036509055.1 Caldimonas sp. | reverse complement strand
GTCTACAACCACTACAAGCGGCTCAAGCACATGAGCCGCACCAAGGACGAGATCGAGCTCTCGAAGAGCAACATCCTCCTGATCGGCCCCACCGGCTCCGGCAAGACGCTGCTCGCCCAGACCCTGGCGCGGCTCCTCAACGTGCCGTTCGTTATCGCCGACGCGACGACCCTCACCGAGGCCGGCTACGTCGGCGAGGACGTCGAGAACATCATCCAGAAGCTGCTGCAGAACTGCGGCTACGACGTCGAGAAGGCGCAGCGCGGCATCGTCTACATCGACGAAATCGACAAGATCAGCCGCAAGGCCGACAACCCGTCGATCACCCGCGACGTCTCGGGCGAAGGCGTGCAGCAGGCGCTGCTGAAGCTGGTCGAAGGCACCATGGCGAGCGTGCCGCCCCAGGGCGGCAGGAAACACCCGAACCAGGATTTCCTGCAGATCGACACGACGAACATCCTGTTCATCTGCGGCGGCGCCTTCGACGGCCTCGAGAAGGTGATCCAGAACCGCTCGGAGAAGTCGGGCATCGGCTTCGGCGCCACCGTCCACACCAAGTCGGAAAAGCGGGTCTCGGAGATCTTCCGCGAGGTCGAGCCCGAGGACCTGATCAAGTTCGGCCTGATCCCGGAGCTGGTCGGCCGCCTCCCGGTGGTCGCCACCCTGGGCGAGCTGACCGAGGACGCCCTGGTGCGGATCCTCACCGAGCCGAAGAACGCCCTGGTGAAGCAGTACCAGAAGCTGTTCGCCATGGACGGCGTCGAGCTCGAGATCCGGCCGTCGGCCCTGACGGCGATCGCCAAGAAGGCGCTGGCGCGCAAGATCGGCGCCCGGGGGCTGCGTTCGATCATGGAACAATCGCTGATCGACACCATGTTCGAGCTGCCGACCCTCGACGGCGTCGCCAAGGTGGTGCTCGACGAGCACACGATCCAGGATGAAGCCAAGCCGCTTCTCGTCTATCGAGAACCGGCCAAGTTCAGCGCTTGATGTGCAGACTGCCCGACCCCCCGATCGGGCAGGATCAATTCCCTACACGGCCCGCCTCTCGGCCCGTTCCCTTTAAATCGAACCCTCGGGCCCCACATCGGCACGAGAAAGAGAGGTAATCCGAATGTCCGGTCACCCTGTACTCCCTGCCGAGAAGATCACCCTGCCGCTGCTGCCGCTGCGCGACGTGGTCGTCTTCCCGCACATGGTCATTCCCCTGTTCGTCGGTCGGCCGAAGTCGATCAAGGCGCTCGAGGTGGCGATGGAAGCCGGCCGGCAGATCATGCTGGTCGCGCAGAAGGCCGCCGGCAAGGACGAGCCCAAGCCGGACGACATGTTCGAGGTCGGCTGCGTCTCCTCGATCCTGCAGATGCTCAAGCTCCCCGACGGCACGGTGAAGGTGCTGGTCGAGGGCGTGCAGCGCGCCATTACCCACGGCGTCACCGACAACGGCGAGTACTTCGTCTCCGAGGTCACCCCGGTGCCGCCCGAAGTCGAGGCCAAGAGCGAGGTCGAGGCCCTGCGCCGCGCCGTGACGCAGCAGTTCGACCAGTACGTCAAGCTCAACAAGAAGATCCCGCCCGAGATCCTGACCTCGATCGCCGGCATCGACGACGCCGGCCGCCTGGCCGACACGATCGCCGCGCATCTGCCGCTCAAGCTCGAGAACAAGCAGTCGGTGCTCGACCTGGTCGACACCGGCAAGCGCCTCGAGAAGCTGCTCGAGCAGCTCGAGCACGAGGTCGACATCCTCCAGGTGGAGAAGCGCATCCGTGGCCGCGTCAAGCGGCAGATGGAGAAGAGCCAGCGCGAGTACTACCTCAACGAGCAGGTCAAGGCGATCCAGAAGGAGCTCGGCGACGGCGAAGAAGGCGCCGACATGGAGGAGCTCGAGAAGAAGATCATCGCCGCCAAGCTGCCGAAGGAAGCGCGCAAGAAGGTCGACGCCGAGTTCAAGAAGCTGAAGCTCATGTCGCCGATGTCGGCCGAGGCGACGGTCGTGCGCAACTACATCGACACCCTGGTCAACCTGCCGTGGTCGAAGAAGACCAAGATCAAGCAGGACCTGGCGTTTGCCGCCCAGGTGCTCGACGAGGATCACTACGGCCTCGACAAGGTCAAGGACCGGATCCTCGAGTACCTCGCGGTGCAGCAGCGCGTCGACAAGGTCAAGTCGCCGATCCTCTGCCTGGTCGGGCCTCCGGGCGTCGGCAAGACCTCGCTCGGCCAGAGCGTGGCCCGGGCGACCGGCCGCAAGTTCGTGCGCATGGCGCTCGGCGGTGTGCGCGACGAGGCCGAGATCCGCGGCCATCGCCGCACCTACATCGGCTCGATGCCGGGCAAGGTGCTGCAAAGCCTGTCGAAGATCGGCACCCGGAACCCGCTGTTCCTGCTCGACGAGATCGACAAGCTCGGCATGGACTTTCGCGGCGACCCGTCGTCGGCGCTGCTGGAGGTGCTCGATCCGGAGCAGAACCACACCTTCAGCGACCACTACGTCGAGGTCGACTTCGACCTGTCGGACACGATGTTCATCGCCACTTCCAACTCGATGAACATCCCGCCGGCGCTGCTCGACCGGATGGAGGTGATCCGCCTCGCCGGCTACACCGAGGACGAGAAGGTCAACATCGCGCTGCGCTACCTGATCCCGAAGCAGGCGAAGAACAACGGCGTGCGCGAGGGCGAGCTCGAGATCACCGAGGCGGCGGTGCGTGGCATCGTCCGCTACTACACGCGCGAGGCGGGCGTCCGCTCGCTCGAGCGCGAGATCTCGAAGATCTGCCGCAAGGTGGTGAAGGCGATCCAGCTCAAGCAGGTGAGCGAGAAGGTCACGGTCGTCGAGGACAACCTCAACGAGTACCTCGGCGTGCGCAAGCACGACTACGGCCAGGCCGAGAAGGAGAACCAGGTCGGCCAGGTGGTCGGGCTCGCCTGGACCGAGGTCGGTGGCGACCTGCTGACGATCGAGGCAGCGGTGATGCCCGGCAAGGGCAACATCATCCGCACCGGTCAGCTCGGCGACGTGATGAAGGAATCGGTCGAGGCCGCGCGCTCGGTGGTGAGGAGCC
>DATCGH010000026.1:0-3374 GCA_036509055.1 Caldimonas sp. | reverse complement strand
TCGCCGGCCGCAGGCCGAATGCGTCGGGCCAGACGAGCACGCCGGGGTAGCTGCCGGTCGAGGGATGGAAGAAGGCGGCGTCGCAGGTCCGTCGGGGGTGCGGACGTTGACTTCGCTTTCGACCACGGTCAGTGCCGCTTCGGCCGTGCCGGCGGCCAGGGCGAGTCCGCCCCCGACCGAGAGAGCGACGAACTCGCGGCGCGAGAGATCCGAATCCGGTGCCGCGGAGTCGGGGTCGAAGTCCGGCGCGTTCGGATCGTGAGGCATCTCTGCTTCTCCCGGTTGAAGCGGCAAGGATATTCGGACTCAGCGCGGCAGCGGCGCGCCGCCGCCGATCCACTCGGCCCAGTAGTCGATGCAGGCGCTGATCTTCGGCAGGCGCTGGCGCGTGCTCGCCACCACCGCATAGACCGGCACGAACTGCACGTCGACGACGCCGGGCAGCACCGGCACCAGCCGGCCGGCGCGCACCAGCGGCTCGGCGGCGACGGTCGCGAGCCGGCCGATCCCCAGGCCCTCGAGCACCATGTTGGCGGCCAGACCGGTGTCGTTGGTCCGCCAGAAGCCTTCGGCGACGAGCTCGAACGGCTTGCCGTCGACGATGAACGGCCAGTGGTTGAGCTGCGGCGCGGCGCTGTTGACGATCAGCCGGTGGCTGCGCAGCGCCTCCGGATCGGCCGGCAGGCCGGCGCGCGCCAGGTACGCGGGCGCGGCGTAGAGCGCGCGGCCGAGCGTGCCGACGCGCCGCGCCACCATCGTGTCCGGCAGGGCGATGGTGCGGATGGCGATGTCGATGCCGTCGCGCGCCAGGTCGGCGAGCCGGTCGCTGACCTCGAGCTCCACGTGCAGCCGCGGATGGCGCTCGCTCAGGCCCGCCAGGCTCGGCAGCAGCAGGTACTGCGCCATCACCGTGCTCGCTGCCACCCGCACCCAGCCGCTGGCCTCGCCGGCCTGGGTCGCGAACTCGCCTTCGAGCTCCTCGAAGGTGCCGCCGATCCGCTGGCAATAGGCGAGGAAGGTCCGGCCTTCGGCGGTGAGCGTCAGCGCGTGGGTCGAGCGGTGGATCAGGCGCGCGCCGCAGGCCTTCTCGATGCGGGCGAGGCTGCGCGACACCTGGCTGACCGGCACGTCGCGCTCGCGCGCCACGGCCGAGAGCGTGCCGAGCGCGGCGACGCGGGCGAACAGGCCGAGGTCGTCGAAACCGAGCGCTTTCATGGCGCGATGGTAGGGAACCGCGCCTTGCACCGCCTGCAAGACGCATTTGCCGGCGCCGCCGTTTCCGAGCGGATGGCCTCTGCCTAGAGTGAGCGTTCATCCACCGGAGACGTTCATGGACAGGTCGGACCGCCGCTATTCACCGCAGGAGTTCGCGGCCCTGCACGATGCCGCCAAGGCCCGGGCCGTGGCGGCGCGCAACGAGGCCATCGAGGCCTTCTGGACAGCAGCCGTCGCCGGCGTGCGGGCCGCGGGCCGCCGCCTGGCCACGCGGGCGCGTGCCGCCTCGGCGTCTCTTCACCCGGGCTGAAACGCGGTGGGGGCATCGGCGAGCGGTTCGCGCGCGGCGCCGACTTTCGCTAAGCTCCCCGGCTCCCCTTCGCCAAGCGAGAGCCGTCATGCCGACCTACACGAAGACGCCCGAGGCGGTCGCCGCCCTGACGCCGGAGCAGTTCCGCGTCACCCAGAAAAGCGGCACCGAGGCACCGGGCACCGGTGCCCTGCTCGACAACCACGAGCCCGGCATCTACGTCGACATCGTCTCCGGCGAGCCCCTGTTCGCCTCGGCCGACAAGTTCGAGTCCGGCTGCGGCTGGCCGAGCTTCACCAAGCCGATCGAGCCGGCGCACGTCAAGGAGCTGCGCGACAGCTCGCACGGCATGATCCGCACCGAGGTGCGCTCGAACGGCGCCGACAGCCACCTCGGCCATGTCTTCAACGACGGGCCGCGCGATCGCGGCGGCCTGCGCTACTGCATCAACTCGGCGTCGCTGCGCTTCGTCCATCGCGACCAGATGGAAGCAGCCGGCTACGGCGAATACCTCGACCAGGTGGAGGACGTGAAATGAGCCAGCAGGAACGCGCAGTGCTCGCCGGCGGCTGCTTCTGGGGCATGCAGGAGCTGATCCGCAAGATGGACGGCGTGATCTCGACCCGCGTCGGCTATTCGGGCGGCGATGTGGCGAACGCTACCTACCGCAACCACGGCACGCATGCCGAGGCGATCGAGGTGATCTTCGACCCGGCGCGCCTGAGCTTCAGGAAGCTGCTCGAGTTCTTCTTCCAGGTGCACGACCCGTCCACGAAGAATCGCCAGGGCAACGACGTCGGCATGAGCTACCGCTCGGCGATCTACACCACCAGCGACGAGCAGAAGCAGGTCGCCGAGGACACGATCGCCGACGTGAACGCCTCCGGGCTCTGGCCGAGCCGGGTCGTCACCGAGGTGGCGCCGGCGGGTCCGTTCTGGGAGGCCGAGCCCGAGCATCAGGACTACCTGCAGCGGATTCCGAACGGCTACACCTGCCACTTCGTGCGGCCGGGATGGAAGCTGCCGGTGCGCGAAGCCGCGCGCTAGTCAGACAATCGGCCGATGGCCGAGCCCGAGCTGCCGAACGACGCCTTGGCCAAGGCGATCGCGGCGCTCGAGGCGCAGCGCCCGGTGCTTGGCAGCGCGATCGTCGATGCCGCGCTCGCGCCGCTGCTCGCCCAGCTGCAGGCGAGCCATCGCAGCGCGCCGCCACGGCGGCGCCAGGTAATGCGCGCGCGCCGCGCCAGCTCGAGCTGGCGATGGCCGAGTTGCAGCGGCGCGTCGCCAAGGTCGCGGACCCCACCGTGCGTCGCCGCATGCTCGCAGGCCTGCCGCTGCACCGGGAAATCGCCGCGGAGTGGCACGAACACCTCGGCCCGGCGCCGATGGCGATCGCCAGATCGGCCCTGAGGGGCGCCTCGGCTCGAAGGCGCCGGGCTAGGCGGCCTGCAGCCGCACGTCGCCGGCCTCGAGCGTGCGCGAGCGGCCCTGCGCCTTGGCGCTGTAGAGCGTGGCGTCGGCGCGGCGCAGCATCGCCTCGAGCGAATCCTCGGCCGACTTGCGCACGGCGATGCCGGCGCTGTAGGCGAGCGGGAAGCCGAGCTCGCGCTCGGCGACGGCGCCGAGATAGCCGCGCAGGCGGACGTCGAAGGCGTTCGCCGCCGCGTTCTCGGCATGGTTCATCAGCACGCAGAACTCCTCGCCGCCATAGCGCCCGACCAGGTCGCCCGGCCGCACCGCCGCCTCGAGGGCGCGGGCGACGAACATCAGCGCCCGGTCGCCGTCGGCGTGACCGCGGGTGTCGTTGATCTGCTTGAAGTGGTCGAGGTCGATCATCAGCACCGCCACC
>DATCGH010000025.1:0-4250 GCA_036509055.1 Caldimonas sp. | reverse complement strand
CTTCCACTCGTTCTACGAGAGCACGCTCGCCCTCTACACCGACCAGTACGCGATCTTCGGCGACCCCGAGGTGCTGCCGGTCAAGGTGATCTGGGACTACACCTACTACTGGGGCGTGCTGTCGCAGTTCTTCTTCCAGCGACGGCTCGCCGACTTGGCCGCGTTCGCGGACCTGAAGGCCGAGCTGGCGCATTGCCAGGCGCTCAATCGCGAAGTTCAGGCGCTGCTGCGCGAGTGGTCGGCGGCGCGGCCGCTCGACACCGTGCCCAACCCGGCGGCGATGCTCGACCAGGCCTCGCTGCCCTGGTTCGCCACGCTCAACAGGAGCCTGCTCGACCATCTCGACGACGCCGCGTTCCGCGAGCGGATCCGCCATTCGACCGAGCTCATGCGCATCCTGGCGGCGGAGATCGCCGACCGCGCCGAGGCCGGTGCCGGCGTGCCTGCGCCGGCGCTGCGGCGGCTGCTGGACGAGAAGATGCCAGTCGCGGCGACGGCGCCCTTGCCGCCGCGGCCGATGCTCTTCGCCAGCGCGACCGCCACCGGCCGCGCCGCGCCCGCCGAAGAAACCGCGGCCTGAGCCCGGACCTCGACTCGGTCCCGGGCGTCGAGCCCCGGGGCGGGTCAGGCCCGGACGCGCAAGCCGCTGCCGCCGGCGTCCACCGCGCCGACCACCGCGGCCGCTTCGAACCCGTCGGCACGGAACGCGGCCAGCACCTCGTTCACCGAGCCCGGATCGCAGCTCACCAGGAGGCCGCCCGAGGTCTGCGGATCGGTGAGCAGGTCGCGGGCGACCGCGGGCAAGGCGGGGTCGAGCGCGACCTCGGCGCCGTAGCCGGCCCAGTTGCGGCCCGAGGCACCGGTGACGAAGCCGTCACCCGCCATCTGCGCCACGCCGTCGAGCAGCGGCACCTTGGCCCAGTCGATGGTCACGCCGAGCTTCGCGCCGCGCGCCATCTCGAGCGCATGGCCGGCGAGGCCGAAGCCGGTGACGTCGGTGATCGCATGCACGCCGGGCATCGCCGCCAGGGCAATGCCCGGCGTGTTGAGACGGGTGGTGGTGGCGATCAGCCGGGCGTAACCGGCGGGATCGAGCGCGTTCTTCTTCAGCGCCGCCGAGAGCACGCCGACGCCGATCGGCTTGCCGAGCACGAGCACGTCGCCCGCCTTTGCGTCGGCATTGCGCCGCACCTTGTCGGGATGGACCAGGCCCATCACCACGAGGCCGTAGATCGGCTCGACCGAATCGATCGTGTGTCCGCCGGCGATCGGGATGCCGGCCTCGCGGCAGACCGCCTCGCCGCCGCGGATCACCGCGCCGATCTGCTCGACCGTGAGCTTGTCGATCGGCATCGCTACCAGCGCCAGCGCCATGATCGGCTTGCCGCCCATGGCATAGACGTCGCTGATCGCGTTGGTCGCGGCGATCCGGCCGAAGTCGTACGGGTCGTCGACGATCGGCATGAAGAAATCGGTGGTGGCGATCAGCGCCTGCTCGTCGTTGAGGCGATAGACCGCGGCATCGTCCGCGGTCTCGATGCCGACCATCAGCTCCTTGGGAACGATGCCGCCGACGCTCGAGCGCAGGATCTCGGAGAGCACGCCCGGGGCGATCTTGCAGCCGCAGCCGCCGCCGTGGGAGAAGCTGGTGAGGCGCAGCGGCGCGGCGCCGGGGAGGGCGCATTCGGTCGAGGGTTCGAGGCTCATGGCGATGGGTCCGGAAGCGGATGCCGATTGTCTCAGCGCGCCGGCGACCGCGCCGGCAGCAGGCCGAAGACCAGCTCGCGCACCGCGCGCCGCTCGCCCGCCGGCCGGAACAGCGGTTCGCGCAGCGCGCATTGCGCCCGCAGGCGGGCGGCGAACGCGGTGTCGGCGACGAAGCGGCGCATCAGCATCGCCAGCGCGGCGGCGTCGCCGACCGGAAAGAAGCCGTCGTAGTCGGCGCCGAGCAGGCCGACGTTGCCGTCGATCCGGCTCGCCAGCACCGGCACGCCCGAGCGCACCGCCTCGATCACGACGTTGGCGCCGCCCTCCATGACGCTCGGGTGGATGAGTGCGCACGCCCTCGCGATCGCCGGGCGGGTGGCGGCATGGGAGAGCGCGCCGAGCCAGCGATAGGCCGGGCAGGCCGCGGCCGTCGCGCGCGCGGCGTCGCCGAGCCCCGCGTCGAGCGCCGCGCCGATGTGGGCCAGGGTCGGCGCATTTCCTTCCGCCGCGAGCAGCCGGGCGGCACGCATCAGGGTCTCGGGATCCTTCTCGGCGCGCAGGTGGCCGACGGCGACGAACTCGGGATTGCCGGGCGAGCGCGCCGCCCTGACCGCGCTCGCCGACTGCACGATCACCACCGCCTTGGCGCGGGTCGACGCATCTAGCCGGGCGAGGCCCTCCTCCTGCAGCACCACCACCCGGCTGGCACACTCCAGCGAATGCCGGGCGCGGGGATCATGGTCGAGATCGCGATAGAGGTCGGTGCCGGTCAGCACGAGGGCGAGCGGCGCGGCCGGACGCGCTTCGCGCCACTGCCGGACGACATCGGCCGAGCGGCGCGCATGCAGGGCAATCAGCAGGTCGGCCTCGCCCGGGTCGTCGCTGGGACCGCGAATGCTCACGGCCGCCACTGGCGCCAGGAAGCGCTGCCAGCGCGCCACCGTGTGCCAGTTGCCGTTGTTGGCCGCGGCTGCGGCCGGCGAGACGATGCAGACTCGCGGCGGGGGCACGGTCGGTGCAGCCATCGGGACATGATGGCATGGGGCGGAGGCGATCGTGGTCGCTGACGCGCGTCGCCTGGCCGGCGAGCCCCTCGCCGCGGCCCTGCGCGACAGCCGGGCAACGACGCTGCGCTACGCCTTCGACAGCGACGATTGGTCGGTGCCGCAGCGCACTGGCTTGAATCCGATCGCCTGGGAGCTGGGCCATCTCGCGTGGTTCGCCGAGTTCTGGATCCTGCGCGGCCCGCACACGCTCGGCCCCGCCGGCTTCGTCGACGCTGCCCGGCCGCCGCGCATCGCCGGCCCGGATGCGATCTTCGATTCGGCCCGACTGGCCCATGCCGAGCGCTGGACTGCGCCCCTGCCCGGCCGCGCGGAGCTGGCTTCGACCCTGGCGACGCAGCTCGATGCCTGCCTCGAGGCGCTGCCGCGCGATCCCGAAGACGACGCCGGCCCCTACTTCCACCGGCTCGCGCTGTTTCACGAGGACATGCACGGCGAGGCGTTCGCCTGGTCGCGGGCGACGCTGGCCCGGCCCGCCCCCGCCGGCCTCGAAGCGATGCCGGTCCTGCCCGGCGGGGCGCCGCTGGATCTCGCCGGCGGCGAGCTCGTCGTCGGCCGCCTGCCGACGACGCCCGGCTTTTCGTTCGACAACGAGCTGCCCGGCTGCCGGGTGCGGCTGGCGCCCTTCGAGATCGACGCCGCGCCGGTGACGAACGGCGCGTTCCTGCGCTTCGTCGAGGAAGAGGGTTACGCGAACGCGGCGTTCTGGCCCGGACCGGCCGGCGCCTGGCGGCAGCAGCAGGACATCGAGCATCCGCAGCGCTGGCGCCGCGCCGGCGAGGGCCGCTGGCAGGCGCGCTGGTTCGACCGCTGGCAGCCGCTCGCGCTCGACGCCCCGGTGGTCCATGTCAACGCCTGGGAGGCCGAGGCCTACTGCCGTTGGGCCAAGCGCCGCCTGCCGAGCGCCGCCGAATGGGAATGCGCCGCCGCCGACCCGCGCTTCCACTGGGGCGGCAGTGTCTGGGAGTGGACCGCCGACCCGTTCCTCGCGTACCCTGGGTTCGCAGCGGGGCCTTACGCCGACTACTCGCGGCCGTGGTTCGGCGATCATCGCGAGTTGCGCGGCGGCTCGTTCGCCACGCAATCGCGGCTGCATCATCCGGCGTATCGAAATTTCTTCACGCCGGAACGCAGCGATGTGTTCGCGGGATTTCGCACCGCCGCCCTGCCAACCTGAGTCCGGAACCACGCCATGCCGATCCTTCGCACCCTCGTCGCCCTCGCCGCGCTCGCCCTGCAGCTCGCCTGCCTGCCCTCCGCCTGGGCCCAGGTGCCCGGCGTGCTGCGCGTCTCCGCGATCCCCGACGAATCGCCGACCGAGCTGCAACGCAAGTTCAGGCCGCTCGGCGAGTACCTGAAGAAGGAGACCGGACAGGAAGTGCTGTTCATTCCGGTGACCGACTACGCGGCCGTGGTCGAAGGCCTGGCCACCAACAAGCTCGACCTCGCCTGGCTCGGCGGCTTCACCTACGTGCAGGC
>DATCGH010000024.1:0-4381 GCA_036509055.1 Caldimonas sp. | reverse complement strand
GACCGGCAGCGGCGCGGCGGTGGGCGAGATGCCGATGGAGCGGTCGATCTCGACGTCGCGGCCCGCGACGACCCATTTCTCCGCCACCGATCTCACCTTGCCGGCGGTGCAGGCGGCCGGCAAGCTCACCTGGCGGACCGTGCTCGCCTGGCTGCGCGAAGACAAGATCCTGACCGCCGAGGATGTCGACCGCACGGCGCACCGCTTCGCCGGCGGCAACAGCGCCCAGCATCCGCTGGTGCGGATCGGCAGCGCCGGCCTCACCCGTGTCGGCGACGGCAAGGTGCTCGATGTCGAGACCCTGACCGAGTGGCTGGCCAAGCGCAGCAAGCTGCCCTACGTCCGCATCGATCCGCTCAAGGTCGACGTCGGCCGGGTCGCCGACGTGATGTCGATCAACTATGCCGAACGGCGCCATGCGCTGCCTCTCAACTTCGGCGTCAGCGACGTGACGATCGCGACCTGCGAGCCGCTCGACACCGGCTGGGTGTCGGAGATCGAGTCGCACACCAAGCGGCGGGTCCGCCTGGTGATCGTCAACCCGGTCGAGATCGCCCGCTACACGACCGAGTTCTACGCGCTCTCGCGCTCGGTGCGCAACGCCACGAAGATGGGCGAGAGCTCGGCGCTCGCCAACTTCGAGCAGCTGGTCGAGCTCGGCAAGAGCTCCAAGCAGCTCGACGCCAACGACTCGGGCGTCATCCAGGTCGTCGACTGGCTCTGGCAGTACGCCTTCGACCAGCGCGCCTCCGACATCCACCTCGAGCCGCGGCGCGAGCGCAGCGTCATCCGCTTTCGCATCGACGGCGTGATGCATACCGTCTACCAGCTGCCGCCGGGCGTGATGAGCGCGATGATCGCCCGCGTCAAGCTGCTCGGGCGGATGGACGTGGTCGAGAAGCGCCGTCCGCTCGACGGCCGGATCAAGGTCCGAAACCTGCCCGGCGACGAGGTCGAGATGCGGCTCTCGACCATCCCCACCGCGTTCGGCGAGAAGATGGTGATGCGGATCTTCGATCCCGACACCACCGTCAAGACGCTCGAGAGCCTGGGCTTCGGCAGCCACGACGGCAAGCGCTGGGAAGAGCTGGTGTCGCGGCCGCACGGCATCATCCTCGTCACCGGACCCACCGGCTCGGGCAAGACGACCACGCTCTACTCGACCCTGCGGCGCCTCGCCACCGACGAGGTCAACGTCTGCACGATCGAGGATCCGATCGAGATGATCCAGCCGGCGTTCAACCAGACGCAGGTGCAGCCGCTGATCGACCTCAATTTCGCCGAGGGCCTGCGCTCGCTGATGCGCCAGGACCCGGACATCATCATGGTCGGCGAGATCCGCGACCTGCAGACCGCCGACATGGCGATCCAGGCCTCGCTCACCGGCCACCTCGTCTTCAGCACCCTGCACACCAACGATTCGGCTTCTGCGATCACCCGCCTCAACGACCTCGGCGTAGCGCCCTACCTGATCGGCTCGACCCTGATCGGCGTGCTTGCCCAGCGGCTGGTGCGCACCCTCTGCCCGACCTGCAAGGTGCCCGACGAGGAAGTGACGCGCGACACCCTGCACGAGGTGGTCAAGCCCTGGCGGCTGAACGGCGGCGTCCGGCCGTACAAGGCGGTCGGGTGCCTCGAGTGCCGGATGACCGGCTATCGCGGCCGGGCCGGCCTGTTCGAGCTGCTCACCGTCAGCGATGCGGCGCGCAATTTCATCCAGCCCACCTGCAACGAGGGCAAGTTGCGCGCCCAGGCGCTGCAGGACGGCCTGAGGCCGCTGCGCCTGGCCGGGGCGATGAAGGTCGCCGAGGGCGTGACCACCCTCGACGAAGTCCTGCGCGCCACGCCCGCCTGGGAGCAGTAGGCACCGAAGCGGAGCGCGCTGCTCGGTGTAAACCACACGGGCGCGGGGGGCCTGCCTCCCTAGAATCCGGGGCGTCGCAGCACCGGAGCGAGGCCCAATTGAGAATAAAGAGCGAACGCGATTTCTGGGCCGGCCTGATGTTCATCGCCGTCGGCGTGATCTTCGCCATCGGCGCGACCAACTACAGCATGGGTCCGGCCTGCCCGCCGAACGATCCCTGCGCCGCCAGCCTCTGGGCGCGCATGTCGCAGCTCTCGGCGCATCCGGGCGCCGGCTACTTCCCGCTCGGCCTGTCGATCATCCTCGCCGTCCTCGGCGCGATCGTCCTGTTCGAGTCGCTGACGATCGAGACCGAAGGCGGCGAAAAGGTCGGCTCGTTCGCCTGGAAGCCGCTGATCATCATCGTCATCGCCATCGCCGTGTTCGGCGCCATGCTCGAGCCGATCGGCATGATCATCACCGTGCCGGTGCTGATCTTCATCTCCAGCTTCGCCGGCGACGAGTTCCACTGGAAGGGCGTCGCGATCGCCGCGGTGGTTCTGACGATCGGTTCCTGGGCGATCTTCGTCTGGGGCCTGAAGCTCACGATCCCGGTCTGGCCGTGGTTCGCCCGCTGAACAACTCCTGAACGGGACGCACGGCATGGACCTGCTTCACAACCTCGGCATCGGCTTCGGCGTCGCGTTCACCTTCACGAACCTGCTGTACGCCTTCTTCGGCTGCGTCCTCGGCACCCTGATCGGCGTGCTCCCCGGGATCGGTCCGGTGGCGACGATCGCGATGCTGCTGCCCTCGACCTACGCGCTCGACGCGACGCCGGCGCTGATCATGCTGGCCGGCATCTATTACGGCGCGCAGTACGGCGGCTCCACCACCGCGATCCTGATCAACGTGCCGGGCGAATCGTCGTCGGTCGTGACCGCGATCGACGGCTACCAGATGGCGCGCCAGGGCCGCGCCGGCGCCGCCCTCGCCGCCGCCGGCCTCGGCTCGTTCTTCGCCGGCTGCGTCGGCACGATCATCATCGCCGCGTTCGCGCCGCCGCTCACCGAGCTCGCGTTCAAGTTCGGCCCGGCCGAATACTTCTCGCTGATGGTGCTCGGCCTGATCGGCGCGGTGGTGCTCGCCTCGGGATCGCTGCTGAAGGCGATCTCGATGATCATCCTCGGGCTGCTGCTGGCGCAGATCAACACCGACGTGATCTCCGGCACCGCCCGCTACAGCTTCGACATCCCGCAGCTCACCGACGGCATCGGCTTCGTCGTCATCGCCATGGGCGTGTTCGGCTTCGGCGAGATCATCGCCAACCTGGGCCAGCCGCCCGAGCACCGCGAGGTCTTCACCAAGGAGGTCAAGGGCCTCTGGCCGACCAAGAAGGACTTCTCGGAGGCCTGGCCGTCGGTGCTGCGCGGCACGGCGCTCGGTTCGATCCTCGGCGTGCTGCCGGGCGGCGGCGCGCTGCTCGCATCGTTCGCTTCCTACACGGTCGAGAAGAAGCTGACGCGCAACCCGCGCGTGGCCTTCGGCAAGGGGGCGATCCAGGGCGTCGCCGGCCCGGAGAGCGCCAACAACGCCGGCGCGCAGACCTCCTTCATCCCGATGCTGACGCTCGGCATTCCGCCCAACGCGGTGATGGCGCTGATGGTCGGGGCGATGACGATCAAGGGCATCCAGCCCGGGCCGCAGGTGATGACCTCGAACCCGCAGCTGTTCTGGGGCCTGATCGCCTCGATGTGGATCGGCAACCTGATGCTCGTGATCCTCAACCTGCCGCTGATCGGCATGTGGATCAAGCTGCTGACCGTGCCCTACCGCTACCTGTTCCCGGCGATCACCCTCTTCTGCTGCATCGGCGTCTACTCGCTCAACAACAGCACCTTCGACGTCTACCTCACCGCTCTGTTCGCGCTCATCGGCTACCTCTTTTACAAGCTGAGCGTCGAGCCGGCGCCGCTGCTGCTCGGCTTCATCCTCGGACCGATGATGGAAGAGAACCTGCGCCGGGCGCTGCTTCTGTCGCGCGGCGACTGGAGCACCTTCGTCACCCGGCCGCTGTCGTCGGGCCTGCTCATCGCCGCGGCGCTGTTGATCGTCATCGTCTCGCTGCCGACGATCAAGAAGAAACGCGAAGTCGCGTTCCACGACGCCGACTGACGCGGTCGGCCTCACCGGGGCGCGAGAGCGCGGTCGCCGGCCGCGCGGTATCGTCGCTGCCATGACAGAACATCGCTTCGACTGGTCGACGCCCTATCCCTCGGCCCGACTCCCCGTTTTCGCCCGCAACATCGTCTCGACGTCGCATCCGCTCGCGGCCCAGGCGGGGCTCCGGATGATGCAGAAGGGCGGCAATGCCGTCGACGCGGCGATCGCCACCGCCGCGGTGATGATGCTGGTGGAGCCCTGCAGCAACGGCCTGGGCTCCGACATGTTCTGCATCCTCTGGGATGGCGAGCAGCTGCACGGGCTCAACGCCTCGGGCCCGGCACCGGCGGCCTGGACACCGGACTATTTCCATCG
>DATCGH010000023.1:0-2950 GCA_036509055.1 Caldimonas sp. | reverse complement strand
CGACGGCCGGGCGCTGATGCGCGCCTATTCGATCGCCAGCGCCCACTGGGAGGAGCATCTCGAGTTCTTCAGCATCAAGGTGCAGGAGGGCCCGCTCACCTCGCGCCTGCAGCACCTCAAGGTCGGCGACGACGTCCTGGTCGGCAAGAAGCCGACCGGCACCCTGGTCATCACCGACCTGCTGCCCGGCCGGTACCTCTACCTGTTCGCCACCGGCACCGGGCTGGCGCCGTTCATGAGCATCATCCGCGACCCGGATACCTATGCGCGCTTCCAGAAGATCATCCTGGTGCACGGTGTGCGCAAGGTCGACGAGCTGGCTTACGCCGACCTGATCGCCCACGAGCTGCCGCAGCACGACCATCTCGGCGAGCTGGTGCGCGACCAGCTCGTCTACTACCCGACCGTGACGCGCGAGCCGTTCCGCAACCAGGGCCGGTTGCCTGACCTCATCGCCAACGGCAAGCTGTGCAGCGACATCGGCTTCCCGCAGATCGATCCGACCCAGGACCGGGCGATGATCTGCGGCGGCCCGGCGATGCTGAAGGACATGCGGACGGTGCTCGACCAGGCCGGATTCGTCATTTCCACCGGCATCGGCCACGCCGGCGGCTACGTGATCGAGCGCGCCTTCGTCGAGAAGTAGGCCGCCGCGCCGGCAAGGCGGCGTTCAGGCGCAGTCGGCCGCCGCCTTCTCCGCGGCCGACGCCCGCTTCGCGAGCAGCGCGTTCGCCGAGCGCGACACCGGCTTTCTGCCGAGCACGCTGGAGATGTAGGCCGCGGCGTCGACCAGGCCGTCGAGCGAGATGCCGGTGTCGATGCCCAGCCCCTGCAGCATGAACAGCACATCCTCGGTGGCGACGTTGCCGGTCGCGCCCTTGGCATAGGGGCAGCCACCGAGGCCGGCGATGCTGGCGTCGAAGGTGGCGATGCCGACCTCGAGCGCGGCGTAGACGTTGCCGACGCCCTGAGCGTAGGTGTCGTGGAAATGGCCGCTCACCTCCTCGATCGGGAAGTGGCGCAGCGCCCGCTCCATCGCCGCCTGCACTTTCTTCGGCGTGCCGACGCCGATGGTGTCGGCGATGCCGCAGTGGTCGACGCCGATCTCCTTCATCAGCCGGACGACGTGCTCGACCTCGTCGGCCGTGACCTCGCCCTGGTACGGGCAGCCGAGCGCCACCGAGACCGCGGCGCGGACCTTGATGCCCTTCGCCTTGGCGGCATCGACCACCGGCCGGAAGCGCTCGACGCTCTCGGCGATCGAGCAGTTGATGTTGCGCCGGCTGAAGGCCTCGCTGGCGGCGGCGAAGACCACCACCTCGTCGGGCCACTGTTCGCGCGGTGCGGAAAGCGCGGCATCGAGGCCCTTCATGTTCGGCACCAGGACCGAATAGCGCACCCCGGGCTGGCGGACGATGCCGGCCATGACGGCGGCGTTGTCGCCCATCTGCGGCACCCACTTCGGGCTGACGAAGCTGGTGACCTCGATCTCCTTCAGCCCGGCGGCCTGGAGCCGGTGCACCAGCTCGATCTTGACCGCCGCATCGACCGCCTGCTTCTCGTTCTGCAGGCCGTCGCGCGGACCGACGTCGACCAGGTTCACGGTGCTCGGCAGGGCGCTCATCGGGTCACCTCGCTGTGGGCTGCGGGAGGCATCGGGCGACGATAGCGCAGGGCCACCGCGCTCGCAGCGCGGCGGAGGAATCGCCCCAGGACCCAGATCGTCGCCAGCATCACCAGCAAGGCAACGCCGAGGGTGACGAAGAGCAGCACCGGATGCGCCCACGACAGCCAAAGGACGAACGGCACCAGGCCGTCGCCGAGCAGCGACAGGGCGATGTTCGAGAACGGCTCGGGCGAGGTGTTGGCGGCGGCGCGGGTGGTCGCCTTGGCAAGGTGGCTGGTGGCGGCGAGGCCGCCGCCGAGCAGCGCCGCGACGGTGGTCCAGGTGACCTCGTCGCCGCCGAAGACGGCGGCCGCCAGCGCCGCGCCGGCGGGAATCCGGATGACGGTATGGAGCGCGTCCCAGACGCTGTCGAGGCCGGGAATCTTGTCGACGAAGAACTCGACGAACAGGAGCACGCCGCTGGCGCCGAGCAGCCACGGGCTTTGCAGGATGCTGAGGCCGCCCGGCAGGTCGATCCAGCCGAGCGCGCCGGCGGCGCCGGTGAGAAAGACGACCGCGTACAGACGCAGTCCGCTCGCCCAGCCGAGCGCGGCGGCGATGGCGACGAGCTGGGTGAGGTCGAGGTTCACGGCAGGAGCCAGGAGGGTTTCCTCTTTTCGAGGAAGCTGGAGACGCCCTCCTTGCCCTCGGCGCTGGCGCGGATGTCGGCGATGCGCCGCGCCGTCTCGGCGCGCAGCTCGGGCGTGATCTCCCGGCCGGCGACGTCCTGCACCAGCTTCTTGCAGGCGCGGGTGGCCATCGGCCCGTTGGCGACGAGCGCCGCCACCAGCTCCTCGACCTTGGCATCGAGCGCATCGGCGGAAGTGACTTCGTGGGCGAAGCCCATCGCCTTCGCCTCGGCGGCACCGAAGCGCTCGGCCGTCACGAAGTAGCGCCGCGCCGCCTGCTCGCCCATGGCGCGCACGACGTACGGGCTGATGGTCGCCGGCAGCAGGCCGAGCCGGGCCTCGCTGAGCGAGAAGTTCACGCTCTCGGCGACGACGCGGATATCGCAGACCGAGGCGATGCCGAGGCCGCCGGCGTAGCAGTCGCCGTGGATGCGGGCGACCACCGGCACCGGGCAGGTGTAGAGCGTCCACAGCATCTCGGCCAGCGTCTCGGCGTCGGCGCGGTTCTGCTCCCAGTTGTAGCCACCGACCTCGCGCATGAACGCCAGGTCGGCGCCGGCGCAGAACGCCTTGCCGGTGCCGCCGAGAACGATCGCCCGCACCCCGGCGTCGGCGGCGAAGGTGGCGAACGTGGCCGCGAGATCGCGGATCAGCA
>DATCGH010000022.1:0-2470 GCA_036509055.1 Caldimonas sp. | reverse complement strand
GAGAACAGAACGGCATCCCCGCCGACGCCGCCGGGCGAGGCCGAGGGCTATATTGCGCGGCCGCGCCGGGCATTCGCTGGCGTGAAGGAGCGGGGATGGAGGGAAGGCGTCGTTTCGCCGCGCAACGCTGGCCGGCGGTGGCCGTGGCCGGCCTCTTCATGCTCGGCGCCTGCTCGACGCCGATGCCGCGCGCGCCCGCGCCGGCGCCGACCCAGCTGCCCCCGCCGCGACCCGCGCCCGCGACCGAGGCGCCCGCGCCCGCCGCTCCACCGCCGCCGCCGCGCGACGTTCCGCCACCGCCTCCCGCACCGGTCGCCCCGCCGCCGCTGCCGCCGACGCCGCCGGTCGTTTCGGTGCCGCCGGTGTCGCCTGCCGTGGCCGCGCGCTTTCCCGAGCCGAACGTCGCCTTCTCGACGCCGGCCTTCGAGGCCGGCCGCACCGCCTTCACCACCAACGCCGAGCTGCACGCGTTCCTGCTGGGCCTGACGCGCAGCGCCGGCCGGGGCAGCGCGATCGAGCTGCTGCCGGTCGGCGTCTCGCAGCGCGGCACGACGATCGAGATGCTGGCCTTCACCCGACCCTACGTCGCGCCTGCCGTGGCCGCGGCCTCCGGCCCGGCCGTCGCGATCGGGCGTCGCCCCGCGGTCGTCGTCATCGCCGGCCAGCACGGCGACGAGCCGGCCGGCACCGAGGCGCTGCTGGTCGCGGCACAGCAGCTCGGCGAGGGCCGATTCGAGCGCATCCTCGAGCAGATCGACGTCTATCTCCTGCCGCGCGCCAATCCCGACGGCGCCGCCCTCGGCCAGCGCGCGGCGGCCGATGGCGTCGACCTCAACCGCGACCACCTGCTGCTGCGCACCCCGGAAGCGCAGGCCGAGGCCGAGCTGGTGCGCGGCCTCGCGCCGCTGGTCGTGCTCGACCTGCACGAGTACCCGGTCGACGCGGCGCTCTGGACGAGCCGCTTCGGTGCGGTGCAGCGCTTCGACGTCCTGCTGCAGTACGCGGGCACCGCCAACATGCCGCCCTTCGTCACCAAGGCGGCGGAGGAATGGTTTCGCGCGCCGCTCGTCGCCGCTCTCGGTGCCGCCGGCTTCAGCAGCGACTGGTACCACACCGTCTCGGCCGATCCGGCTGATCGCCGCGTCTCGATGGGCGGCGCGGCGCCGCAGATCGGGCGCAACGCCCGCGGCCTGACGAACGCCGTCAGCCTGCTGGTCGAAACGCGCGGCGGTGGCATCGGCCGCACCGATTTCAGGCGCCGGGTCCAGGCCCAGCTTGCGGCCGTGACGAGCGTCCTCGGCAGCGCCGCGAGCCGGGCTGCCGATCTCGCCAAGCTGCGCCAGTTCGTCGACCGCGACGTCGCCGCCTCGGCCTGCAAGGGTGAAGGCGTGATCGAGGCCGGCCTGACGCCGAGCGAATACGCCCTGCCAATGCTCGACCCGCAGACCGGCGCGATCCGCCGCGTCACCGTGTCCTGGGACTCCGCGCTCGAACTGCGGGTCGTGAAGACCCGGCCGCGGGCCTGCGGCTACTGGCTCGCGCCGAGCGAGACGGAGGCCGTGCGGCGGCTGCGCCTGCTCGGCGTTGAGGTGGTGCAGCTCGAGCTCGCCGCCGAGATGCGCGGCGAGACCTACCGCGAGACCGGGCGCGAAGCGGCCGCGGCGCAGGGCGGTGCGCGCCTGCGCGTCCAGACCCAGCCGGTGCTGCTCGACCTTCCCGCCGGCAGCTTCTTCGTCTCGCTCGAGCAGCCGCTTGCCAACCTGGCGATCGCCGTGCTCGAGCCCGAGTCGCCGGCGGGCTATGCCGCCAACGGCGTGATCGCGAACGTGGCCAGTATCGCCCGCGTGCTGGTCCGGGCCGAGCTGCGCGCCACTGCGGTGCCCTGAGCGGCGGCGCGATCCGCTCGACGCGGGCGCCTTGTAAGAACGCCCTGCGGCAGGGGACCTAGGGTCGGGGCCCGGGCGGTGAATCCGCCCCGGCCTTTCGGCGCGTATAACGCTCGACCGACGCCCTGCAATTCCGAGAGAAGGCCCACGCATGGACACGACCGCGAGCGCGCCGCCGCTCGAAGCCGCCACGACCGCCGCGCCGCGACGCGTCTACCGTCATCGCCTGCCGGTGCGCCTGATGCACTGGATCAACGTCGTCTGCCTGGTCGTCCTGCTCGGCAGCGGCCTCAACATCTTCAACGCCCATCCGGCCCTCTACTGGGGCCACGATTCGAGCGGCAAGCCGTGGCTCTCGATGCGCGGCGAGAACACGACGGCCGGTCCGATCGGCAAGACCCGCCTGGGCGGCACCGACTTCGACACCACCGGCGTGCTCGGCCTCTCGGAGGTGAACGGCCGGCCGACCGCGCGCGCCTTCCCGAGCTGGGCGACGATTCCCGGCCCGCAGTGGCTGGCGATGGCGCGCCGCTGGCATCTCTTCTTCGCCTGGCTGTTCGTCGTCAACGGCGTCGCCTACGTGC
>DATCGH010000021.1:0-2885 GCA_036509055.1 Caldimonas sp. | reverse complement strand
CAGGTCGGTCAGCTCGTGAAAGCGATCGGCAGCCAGCTCGACGCGATGCAGCAGGAGATGGCCGAAGCGCTCGCCGCGACCGCGCTGGCGCTGGCCGGGCAGATCGTGCGCAGCGAGCTCGCGGCCCGGCCGGAAAGCGTCGCCGCGGTGGCGCAGGAGGCGCTCGAGACCTTGATGCTGAGCGCCCGTCACATCACCCTGCGCGTCCATCCTGACGATCAGCCCCTGGTCGCCGAGGGCGCCGGCGAGCTGCTCGCGGCGCGCGGCGCCCGCCTCGTCGCCGATTTAGGCATCGCCCGTGGCGGCTGCGTCGTCGAATCGAACATCGGCCTGGTCGACGCCAGCATCGAGACCCGCTGGCGCCGCGCCGCCGCGTCCATCGGCCGCGACGAGCCGTGGCAGCCGGCGGCCGAAGCGAGCGATCCGGGCACTGGCTCGTGAGCGTCGCCTCGCCGCTGCCGACGTCGCCGGCCGAGACGGTCGGACCGCACTGGCGGCGCTATCTCGCGAACCTGAAGGGCTTCGCCGCCGACGAGGTGCCGCTGGAGACTCAGGGCCTCCTGGTCCGCGTCACCGGGCTGGTGCTCGAGGCCGCAGGCATCCGCGTCCCGGTCGGCTCGGTCTGCGAGGTGCGCATGCCCGGACAGACGCCGGTGCTCGCCGAGGTCGTGGGCTTCTCCGCCGACTGCGCCTACCTCATGCCCACCGGCGACATCCAGGGCCTGGCCAGCGGCGCGCGGGTCGTGCCCCGGCCTTCGCCGGTGGTGCCGATGAAGCTCGGTGCGCTGCGCCACCCGTGGCGGCGCAACGAAGACCGCACCCTCCACCTGCCGGTCGGCGACGGCCTGCTCGGCCGGGTCGTCGATTCGCACGGGACGCCGATGGATCGCAAGGGCCCGATCGGCGAGGTGCACAACGAGCCGCTGACCCGCCGGCCGATCAACGCGATGGACCGCGACCCGGTGAGGAAGCCCCTCGACACCGGCGTGCGCGCGATCAACGCGATGCTGACGGTCGGCCGCGGCCAGCGCATCGGCCTCTTCGCCGGCACCGGCGTGGGCAAGAGCGTGCTGCTCGGGATGATGGCGCGCTACACCGCCGCCGACGTGATCGTCGTCGGCCTGATCGGCGAGCGCGGCCGCGAGGTCAAGGAATTCATCGAGGACATCCTCGGCGAGGAGGGGCTGCGCCGTGCCGTCGTCGTCGCCGCGCCGGCCGACGCACCGCCGCTGGTACGGATGCAGGGCGCCAACTACGCCACCGTGATCGCCGAGCACTTTCGCGACCGCGGCAAGAACGTGCTGCTGCTGATGGACTCGCTCACCCGCTACGCGATGGCGCAGCGCGAGATCGCCCTGGCGATCGGCGAGCCCCCGGCCACCAAGGGCTATCCGCCGAGCTGCTTCGCCAAGCTGCCGCAGCTCTGCGAGCGCAGCGGCAACGGCGTGGCCGGCGGCGGCTCGATCACCGCCTTCTACACCGTGCTCTCCGAAGGCGACGATCCGCAGGACCCGATCGCCGACGCCGCCCGCGGCATCCTCGACGGCCACATCGTCCTCTCGCGAGAGCTCGCCGAGGCCGGCCACTACCCGGCGATCGACATCGAGCGCTCGGTGTCGCGGGTGATGACCAACGTCGCCGCGCCGAGCCACCTCGACGCGGCGCGACGCTTCCGCCAGCTCCATGCCCGGCATCAGAAGGCGCGCGACCTGATCCAGCTCGGCGCCTACGTGCCCGGCCACGACGCCGACCTCGACCTGGCGGTGCGGCTGCACGCGCCGATGGACCGGCTGCTGCAGCAGAACATGAACGAGCCGGCGCGCCTCGACGACAGCCTGGCGATGCTGCACGCGGTGCTGGCCGCGTGATCCCGAATCCGCTTTCCTGCAAGAAGAACTGGCCATGACCGACGACCTGCGATCCCTCCGCCTTCTCCTCGCCCAGGCCGAGGGCCAGCGCGACGAAGCGCTCGCCGAGCAGCTCAAGCTCGACGCCGCCTGGCGGGCCGCCGCGTCCCAGGCCGAGCAGCTCGTGCTCTATCGCCGCGAGTACGAGCAGCGCTGGCGGGCGGAGTTCTGCCGCGAAGGCAAGATGGAGCTCGTCCGCTGCTACCAGGGCTTCATGGAGCGGCTCAGCCAGGCGGTCGAGCAGCAGGAACGGATCGCCGGCCATGCCGCGGCCCAGGCCGAGCGCGCCACCGCGATCGTGCGCGGCCACGAGGTGCGCGCCGCGGCACTCAAGAAGCTGGTGGAGCGCCGCCTCAAGGAAGGCGAGCGCGTCGCCGCCGGCCGCGAGCAGCGGTTGAACGACGAGCACGCCGCGCGGGCGGCCTGGGTGCGCAACGCCCAAGCCAACGCGCGCGGCGCGATCTGACGAGCGACGCCCCATGAGCGTCGCTGCCTCCCGCCCGCCGGCCCCGGTCGTCGCGCCCACGCCGATGCCGGCGCCGACGCCGGCGGATCGCGAGCCGGCCTCGCATCCCTTTGCCGAGATGCTGCGGCAGAACCGTGGCATCGAGCGGCCGGTGGTCGAGGCCGCGAAGCCGTCGACCGCCGACATCGCCACGGCGCGTGCCGAGCCCGGTCCCGAGCCGACCGCGGCAGGTGACGACAACGTGCCGACCCACGACAGCACGCCGAAGAGCGATGCCGGGCGGGCGCGTGCCCGGGCCGGCGCAACGCCCGCACGAAGCGCGGCACGCCCGAGCGGCCCCGCCGAGCACACTGACCGTGGCGCCGAGCGGAGCGTGGAGCGTGGCGCCCAGGACGACGGTCGCTCGCCGGCCGACGCTTCGAGCGTCGTTGCCCACCCGGCGCCGACGATGCGACCCGACGCCGCCACCCGCACCGACACCGGCCGCGCCGCCGCCCGCGCTCGCGATGGCG
>DATCGH010000020.1:0-7301 GCA_036509055.1 Caldimonas sp. | reverse complement strand
GCCATTGGGCGAAGTTCTGCACCAGGAACATCAGGCCGAACGAGACCATCAGGCCGCGCGCCTCGAACACGTCGAGGTCGGCCGAGGTGCGGGCCAAACGGCGAAAGGTCAGCCGGTGGATCGCGAGGCCGAGCGCCATCAACAGCAGGAACGCCACCGGCAGCATCAGGAGCGGCGAGATGCCGAGGCCGGTCTGCGCGGCCCAGGTGAGGAAGGCGCCGAGCATCAGGAACTCGCCATGGGCGATGTTGAGGATCCGCATCAGCCCGTACTGCAGGTTGAGGCCGAGCGCGACCAGCGCATAGACCCCTCCGGTGATCACACCCGAGGCGACGAGCTCGGCCCAGGCGCCGAGAGTCATCGAGGCGTCAGGCCCAGGGCGGCTTCGGCGTCTGCAGCGGGGCCGTGGCGATCGGCTTCGGCCACACCACCTCGAACTCGCCCTTCTGCCACTGGCTCACCGAGCCCGGCGTGCCGATGTTCTCGCTGCCGACGAACTTGATCTTGCCGATGATCGTCGAGTGATCGGTGCCTGCGACGTAGTCGCGGATCGCCTTGCGGTCGAGGCCCGCCTTGGCGACCGCGGCGGTCATGATCTCGAGCCCGGCCCAGCAGGCGCCGCTGGCCCAGCGATCCGGCTCCTTCTGGAACTTCTTGACGTGGGCGTCGAAGTAGGCCTTCGCGCCGGGCGAGGTCTTGGTGTTCCACGAGCCCATGCCGAGCACGCCCTCGGCGCCCGCGCCCATGACGTTGCGGTAGAGCTGGAAGGCAGTGCCGACGCTGGCGTAGAAGAACTTCGGGTTGAAGCCGATCTCCTTGCATTGCTTGCTGGCGAGGATGGTGTCGGGCGGGTAGGTGAGGCCGATGAAGGCGTCGGGCGACTTGTCCTTCATCGAGCGCAGCACCGGCGCCAGGTCCTTGACGCCGAGCGGATAGCTCTTGTCCTCGACGATCGAGATGCCGCTGCCTTGCACCGCGACCTTCAGCGCGGCGTAGTTCTCGAGGCCGAACAGGTCGTCGACGTAGATCACGGCCATCGTCTTCGCGCCGTTCGCCTTGAGCAGGTCGACCAGCGCGTCCATCATCGGCTTGGGCTGCTGCAGCAGGAGGAAGAAGTACGGCAGCTGCATCTCGATCAGGCGCCGGCTGAGCGCGGTCGGCGCCAGGAACGGGTAGCCCAGTCGGTTGGCGATCGGCGCGACGGCGAAGTTGGCGTTGCTGCCCCAGGGCGGAAGCACCAGGTCGACCTTGTCGCTGCCCATCAGCTTCTCGTAGGTGCGGACGCACGTCTCGATGTCGCTGCGGTCGTCGGAGCTGACGAGCTCGATCTGCCGGCGCGTGCCCTTGACGCTCAGCCCGCCGGCGGCGTTCTGCTGCTCGGCCCAGAGCAGGTAGTTCGGCTCCTGGCTCACCTGCGCGCCGCCGGCCCACGGCCCGGTGCGGGCGATCGCGTAGCCGACCCGAACCGGCGCCGGCTGCGCCCGGACGAGCTCCGGAAAAGCGAGGGCGACCGGCGCGGCGGCGAGGGCGCGGACGACGGTGCGGCGCGGAAAGCCCGAAGGCGGGGTGCGGCGGGGGTTCATCGGCGTCTCCTTGGTCTCGTGGGGAAGCACCGGCTCTGGCGACCGGCTGCGCCCGATATTGTCGGCAGCCGGCCGAGCAAGCGCTTGCCGGCGCATGCACTCGCGCTTGCCCTTTTGTGCACAGCGGGTCCGGGCTTTCCCGGAGGCGCGGGTTCTCCTCTTGAGGGCGAACCGGGGGTCCGATAGGCTCCAAAGCGCTCGGCGCCCTGCCGGCCAGGAATGCACGTGACCCCAGGCATCACCGCGAGCGCGATGAGCACCGACGAGGTGGCCGCGTCAGAGCGCGCCGGCTACTGGGGCGACTGGATCAACCGCCTGTTCTGCGGCCTCAAGTCCGACCTGTACGGCGATTCCGACTTCGACGGTCGCATGTCCACCTTGCGCGCCGGCGACATCGTCCTGACGAGGCTCGAGGCCAATCGGCACCGGGTGATGCGCTCGAGCACGCTCGCGCGCTCGACCGAGATCGGCTATTTGAAGATCGTCGCCCCGTACGTCGGCTGCGCCGGCGTCGGCCAGAAAGGCCGCGAGGCCTGGGTCACGCCCGACCAGTGGAGCATCTACGACACCACCGACAGCTACGCCGTCGCCAACCCAGTGAAGGTCGAGCACCTGATCGTCATGCTGCCGAAAGAACGCCTGGTCGAGCGCGGCGTGTCGCTCGAGCCGCTGATGGCCCGGCGCCTCGGCGGCAGCGGCGGCGTCGCCCGGCTCGCGCTCGAGACCATGCGCTCGGCCTATCGCGAGCTGCCCGGGATGTCGGAGGCGGCGGCGCGCGGCGTCGGCGATGCGATCACGCAGCTCGTGCACCTCTCGATGCTCGACCTGGCCGGCATCGGCACCGCCATGACCCAGCGCGAGGCGCTGCGCGAGCGGATCAAGCAGCACGTCGCCGAGCATCTCGGCGACGCCCGGCTCTCGGTCGACAGCGTCGCCTGGGCGCTGAACTGCAGCCGCCGCCATCTCTACAACGCGTTCTCCGAGGAGCCCGACGGCGTCGCCGGCTACATCCTGCTGCGCCGCCTCGAGGCCTGCTGCCAGTGCTTCGACGACCGGGCGCACAGCCACCGCTCGATCACCGAGATCGCGCTCGGCTTCGGCTTCTCGAGCATGGCCCACTTCAGCCGCGTCTTCCGCCAGCACGTCGGCGTCGCGCCGAGCGACTACCGGCGCGCCGCCGGCAGCGTCGCGGCCTGAGCCTCAGGCGGCGGCGTCGAGCGCGAACGCGCTGTCCTGGGCGATGTAGGGCACGTAGCGGAAGTCGCGGATAGCGAGCACCTGGCCGTCGCGCCAGCGGAGCTCGACGAAGTAGCGCGGCGGCCCGCCGACGACGACCCGCACCGCCAGCACCTCGCGGCCGTCGAACCATCCGGGCTGTACCTGCCAGCCGGCGACACGCGCGTAATTGGAGAAATACGTGCCGACCTCGCGCCGCCCGGCCGCCTTGCGGTGCGCCACCAGGTCGAGGCGGACGTCCTCGGCGAGCAGGCCGCGGACGCCGTCCCAATCGTGGGCGTTGAACAGGCTCGCGTAGCGCCGCAGCGCGGCCGAGGTCGCTCGCGCAGCGGCGACCGGAGCCGCGGGGCCGACCTCGACGCGCTGGCGCAAGGCGGCGCGGCCGCGATGCAGCGCCGCCTTGACCGCCGGCACGCTCAGCTCGAGCTCGGCGGCGATCTCCTCGAGCGAATGGTCGAGAACGTCCTTCAGGATCACGCAGCCGCGCTGCGCCGGTGCCAGCGCCAGGAAGCAGCCGATCGCCGCCTGCACCGCCTGCTGCCGCGCCAGCGCGTTGTCCGGCTCGAGCGCGGCTTCGCCGGCGACCTCGGCGGCCGCGTCGAGCGGCTCCGTGGCGCGGGCGCGGTCGTGGCGCCAGCGATCGATCGCCCGGTTGTGGGCGATGCGGAACAGCCACGGCCTGAGGGCGGGCAGGGTGCTCATCTGCGACAGCTCGTAGTAGCCGCGGGCCAGCGTTTCCTGGACCACGTCCTCGCCATCGGCGGCCGAGCCGGTCATGCGCGTGCAGTAGCGGTGCAGCTCCGGGCGGACGTGCTCGACCAGGGCCAGGAACTGCCGCCGGCCCTGCTCGAGCACGCCGATCAGCTCGGACGGCGGCGGCGCCTCGTCTGGCCTGCGCTTCTCACTTGTCGAAGAATCCATAGGATCCGATCTCGGTCAGCTCCACCCGCACCGGCGGCTCGACGCAGCGCTCTCTCACGCCGGCGGAGAACGCCTTGAACGCCGGCAGGGAAGTCAGCGCGTTGCTGCCGTCCGCCTCGGCGTGGGCGACGATGTGCACGAAGCTCACCCCGTCCTCGAGCCGGAAGGTCGCGTAGCGTAGCCCGGCCGGCCGCGCCGCGCGCAGCGCGTCGTAGACGGCGGCCGCCAGGCGCTCGTTCTCGGCCGCCTGGCCGGGCTTGACCTTGTAGCTCACCATGTGCTTTTTCACGATCGACTCCTTTCGTCAGGGGAGCTGCAAAGACGTTTGGGAGCGGTCAAAGGATGCGGTGAGGGCGGGCGGGCCACAAAAAAAGCGCTGCCTCTGGGATCACTCCCCGCGGTCGTGGTCGGGAATCTGCGCGGTGCGGTCGCGGGCTTGGTGCGCCGCCAGCCAGATCCAGCGCCGCAGCTGGCCGCGTGTGGCCGACCACTCGCTGCCGAACACCGCCGGCCCCTGGCTCACCATGGTCAGCGCCCACTGGGCGGAGGCGGGGTGGCCCTGGTCGGCCAGATCGGCAAAGCGGCCGTAGGCGCCGGCGTAGTCCTGCGCCCGAAAGGCCTGAATCGCCTTTTCATAGCGCAGCGCCTGTTGCGCCTCGATCGTCTGCGAGCCCAGGGCCGGGATCGAAGACGTTGAGCCGGCGGGAGGCGACGGCATGCCGATCGCGAAGGCGCCGAGAGTCAGCAGGGCCGCGCCTGTGAGCGCGGCGGCGGCTCGGGCCAGCAGGTGGCGGGACGAAAGCTGGATGGAGGAGGAGTTCAATCTGCAATCCTTTCGTGGCGGGAGGGGTCGGGCATCGCGGTGGAAGGTCCGCGGGGCGCCACTGTCGGCGAGGCCTCGCCGCGCGTCTTGAAGCGGCGCTGAAAAGTTCTCCAATCCGCTGAAAGCGCATCGGCCGGGCCTGCGCTGCTAAGCTCGTCAGCCCGTTCCCCGGCCCGCAGCCGGTCCCCTGGAGTGGCCTGTCCTTGAGCGAAATCGATCCGAAACTGCTGAGTCAGCTGCGCATCGGCGGCGAGCAACGGGAAGACGAAGGCGAAGGCGGCCGGCGCCGGCTGTGGCTGGCGCTGGCCGGAGTCGCCATCCTCGCCCTGATCGGCGCTGCCGCCTGGTGGCTGCTCGCGGCCCGGCCAATCGTCGTGCAGACGGCCACGGCGGTCGCCCCCGGCAGCGCCGGTGGCGCCGGCGCAGTGCTGCAGGCCACGGGCTACATCACGGCGCGCCGCCAGGCGACGGTCTCGACCCAGATCACCGGCACCCTGACCGAAGTGCTGATCGAGGAAGGGGTGCGCGTCGAGAAGGGCCAGGTCATCGCCCGGCTCGAGGACAGCGGCCTGCGCGCCAGCCTCGCGCTCGCGGAGGCGAACGTCAAGTCGTCCGAGGCGCAAGTGAAGACCGCGCAGGCGCAGCTCGGCCAGGCCGAGGCCGATTCGCAGCGCCAGCAGTCGCTGGTGGCGAGCGGCATGGCGACGCAGCAATTCGCCGAGCAGTCGCGCACCGCGGTCGCCACCGCCACCGCCCAGCTCGACGCCCGCCGGCGCGAGGCCGACGCCGCCCGGGCGCAGGTCACGGCCGCCCGGGTGAACTTCGACTATTCGGTGGTGCGCGCGCCGTTCGCCGGTGTCGTCACGGTGAAGGCGGCGCAGGTCGGCGAGATCGTCTCGCCGCTCTCGGCCGGTGGCGGCTTCACCCGCACCGGCGTCGGCACCATCGTCGACATGGATTCGCTCGAGATCGACGTCGACGTCAACGAGGCCTACATCAACCAGATCCGGCCCGACATGCCGGCCGAGGCGGTGCTGAGCGCCTATCCCGACTGGAAGATCCCGGCGCACGTGATCGCCATCGTCCCCGCCGCCGATCGCGGCAAGGCGACGGTGAAGGTGCGCGTCGGCCTCGACCAGAAGGATCCGCGCATCGTTCCCGACATGGGCGTGCGCGTCGCTTTCCTCGGCCAGAAGGCCTCGTCCGCCGCGCCCGCGCCCAAGGGCGTGCTGCTGCCGCCGGCGGCGATCGTCCAGCGGGGGGGCGGCAAGAGCGTGGTCTTCGTGATCGAGAACGGCAAGGCGGCCGAGCGCGCCGTGGCGCCGGCGGCGCAGGACGTGGGCGCGATGAAGCTCGTGCCCGACGGTGTGAAAGCCGGCGAGCGCGTGGTAGTGTCGCCGCCGCCCGCGCTGCAAGACGGCGCGAGCGTGGCAATCGAGGAAGGGCGCTGAGACCCGGCGCGCCTGCCTCCGCAACAACAAGCCAAAAGCTGGAGAGCGAGCACATGGCCAAGCTGATCGAGATCCGCGATCTGTCGAAGGTGTACGAGCGCGGCAAGCAGAAGGTCGAGGTGCTGCACCACATCGACCTCGACGTCGAGCAGGGCGACTTTCTCGCCCTGATGGGCCCGTCGGGCTCGGGCAAGACGACGCTGCTCAACCTGATCGGCGGGCTCGACGTGGCTTCGGGCGGGAGCATCTCGGTCGGCGGCCAGCGGCTCGACCAGCTCGGCGGCGGCGCGCTCGCCAGGTGGCGCGCCGCCAATGTCGGCTTCGTGTTCCAGTTCTACAACCTGATGCCGATGCTCTCGGCGCAGAAGAACGTCGAGCTGCCGCTGCTCCTCACCAAGCTCTCCTCGTCCGAGCGCAGGAAGCGGGCGGCGATCGCGCTGCAGCTCGTCGGCCTCGCCGACCGGGCGGCGCACAAGCCGACCGAGCTCTCCGGCGGCCAGCAGCAGCGCGTCTCGATCGCCCGGGCGATCGTCTCCGACCCGACCCTCCTGGTCTGCGACGAGCCTACCGGCGACCTCGACCGGCAGTCGGCCGAGGAGGTGCTCGGCCTCCTGCGCGCGCTCAACCGCGACCACGGCAAGACGATCCTGATGGTCACCCACGATCCGAAGGCCGCCGAGTACGCCAACCACACGCTCCATCTCGACAAGGGCACGCTGGTCGAGAAGGGCACGCTGGTCGAATCGGTCGCGGCCTGAGGGAGGGGCGATGAAGTACCTCCACCTCGTCTGGGCGTCGCTGTTCCGGCGCAAGACCCGCACCTTCCTGACCCTGGTCTCGATCATCGCCGCCTTCCTCCTGTTCGGCCTGCTCGACGCGGTGCGCACCTCGTTCGACCAGGCGGGGCAGAGCGCCAACGGCGCGCGGCGCCTGCAGACCGGCGCCCGGCTCTCGTTCATCCAGCCGCTGCCGGCTTCGCTCGAGTCGCAGATCGCGGCGATACCCGGCGTCAAGCGGGTGACCTACGCCAACTGGTTCGGCGGCGCCTACCAGGACCCGCATAACCAGGTGTTCAGCTTCGCGGTGCCGCCGAACTACCTCGACCTCTTCCCCGAGGTCGCGGTCACCGCCGCCGAGCGCAAGGCCTTCGACGAGACGCGCATCGGCGCGCTCGTCGGCGAGCAGCTGGCGCAGCGCTTCAAGTGGAAGGTGGGCGACAAGATCCCGCTGCAGTCGACGATCTTTCCCGACAAGTCGGGGAGCAAGAACTGGCCGTTCGAGGTGGTC
>DATCGH010000019.1:0-2413 GCA_036509055.1 Caldimonas sp. | reverse complement strand
GCGCCGTTCCTGATCCTGCTCGGCGCCATCGGCGGCTACCTGGTGGTGCCGATGAACGCGCTGCTGCAGCATCGCGGCGCCAACCTGATGGGCGCCGGCCGGTCGATCGCGGTGCAGAACTTCAACGAGCAGGCCTGCATCCTCGGCCTCGGCGCCTTCTACACCGGGATGACGCGCTTCGGCCTCTCGGCCTTCATCGCCATCGCCGTGTTCGGCGTGCTGGTCGCCGCCACGATGTGGCTGATCCGCGGCTGGCACATCGCGAACTGCAGGAACAATCCGGTCGAGATCGCCCACCTGCTGTCGATCGCGCGCCTCGACAAGCATTGACCTCGACCGCGCCTGTCGTCGGCCGCGCCGCCGTCCTCGCCGCGCTCGCCCTCGTCTTCAACGCCCTGGTGTGGGGCACCTCGTGGTGGCCGTTCCGCTGGCTGCAGGCCGCGGGGCTGCATCCGCTCTGGGCCACGGCGCTGATCTACACCCTCGCCTCGGCGCTGATCGTCGCGATCCGGCCGCGAGCGCTCGGCCAGGTGCTGCGCACCCCGGCGCTCTGGCTGCTGGTCGCGGCCGCTGGCACGACCAACGCCGCGTTCAACTGGGGCGTGGTCATCGGCGACGTCGTCCGGGTGGTGCTGCTGTTCTATCTGATGCCGCTCTGGACCGTGCTGCTCGCCCGGCTGCTGCTCGGCGAGCGCTTCACCGCCGCGGCGGCGCTGCGCACCGTGCTCGCCCTCGTCGGCGCGGCGATCGTGCTCTGGCCCGAGGGGGGCGCCGAGCCGGGCGACTTCGCGCGCCAGCTGCCGCTGCCGCGCTCGCTCGCCGACTGGCTGGGGGTGGTGGGCGGCTTCTCGTTCGCGCTCAACAACGTGATGCTGCGCCGCGAGGCGGCGCGGCCCGAGGAGGGCCGGGCGCTGGCGATGTTCCTCGGCGGCGCGGTCGTCGCCGGGGCCGTGGCCGGCGTGCTCACGGCGAACGGACAGGTGCGCTGGCCGGCGGCGGCGGCGGCCGGCTGGCTCCTGCCGGTCGCCGGGATGACGGTGGTGTTCCTCGCCGGCAACCTGGCCTTGCAGTACGGCGCGGCGCGGCTCGCCGCCAACCGGACTTCGGTCGTCATGCTCACCGAGGTGGTGTTCGCCTCGGCCTCGGCGATCGCCTTCGGCGGCGGCACGCTGACGGCGCGCGTCGCCCTCGGCGGCGGGCTGATCGTCGCCAGCGCCCTGCTGGCCGCGCTGACCCCGGGCGAGCATCACTGAGGACCGCGGCGCTACCATCGACGCATTCCGCTCTTCGACGAGGATGACGATGGCAGGCAAGACGCAAAGCATCTACGACTTCGAGGCGGTCTCGATCGACGGCAAGCCGGCCCAGCTCGCGACCCAGCGCGGCAAGGTGATGCTGATCGTCAACACCGCGAGCGCCTGCGGCTTCACGCCGCAGTTCGCCGGGCTGGAAAAGCTCTGGCAGGACTACAGCGACAAGGGCCTGGTGGTGATCGGCTTCCCGAGCAACCAGTTCGGCGCCCAGGACCCGGGCTCGAACGACGAGATCGCTTCGTTCTGCCAGATCAACTACGGCGTCAGCTTCCCGATGATGGCCAAGGTCGACGTCAACGGCGGCCAGGCGCACCCCTTGTGGCAGTGGCTGAAGGCCGAGGCGCCGGGGCTGCTCGGCACCAAGACCGTCAAGTGGAACTTCACCAAGTTCCTGGTCGGCCGCGACGGCAAGGTGATGAAGCGCTATGCGCCCAACGACTCGCCGGAATCGATCCGCGCCGACATCGAAGCCGCGCTCGCGGCCTAGGCGAGGACTTCACGTCATGTTCGAGCACGTCGAGCCGTTCGCCGGCGACCCGATCCTGAGCCTCAACGAGGACTTCCAGAAGGATCCGCGGCCGCACAAGATCAACCTCTCGATCGGCATCTACTTCGACGATGCCGGCCGCATCCCGGTGCTCGCTTCGGTGCGCCGCGCCGAGGCGATGGTGGTCGCGCGCGACGCCCCCAAGCCCTACCTGCCGATCGAGGGCGCAGCCAACTTCCGCGAGCAGGTGCAGGCGCTCCTGTTCGGTACCGACCACGAGGCGCTGGCCGGCAAGCGGGTGGCGACGATCCAGTCGGTGGGATCGAGCGGCGGCCTCAAGGTCGGCGCCGACTTCATCGCCCGCTGGCTTCCCGGCAGTGCCGTCTGGGTCAGCGATCCGAGCTGGGAGAACCACCGCTCGATGTTCGAAGGCGCCGGCCTCGCGGTCCACTCCTATCCCTACTACGACGCCGGCACCGGCGCGCTGTCGTTCGAGGCGATGTGCAACGCGCTGCGCAAGCTGCCGGCGAAAAGCGTCGTTCTCCTTCACGCCTGCTGTCACAACCCCACGGGGGTGGACCTGACCCGGGCCCAGTGGGATGCGCTCATCCCG
>DATCGH010000018.1:0-3608 GCA_036509055.1 Caldimonas sp. | reverse complement strand
CGACGGCCGTGCGCGCGAGGCGGCGGAACAGCCAGCGATACCAGCCGCGAAAGAGCGGCGCGTAGGCCTCGGGCCGGTCGAACACGGCGGCGTCGTGCAGGGTGCAGATCTGCTGCCCGGCCCAGGCCGGCGCCGAACCGGTCAGGTTGAGCAGCAGTCCGTCACGGGCCGCGCGCGGCAGGGTCCACTGCTCCCAGAGGTGCAGGCTGCCGTGCCGGACGCCGACCACGCGCGTCTCCACACGGCGCAAGGGCGGCGACCGCCCGCCCGGAGGACAGAGCAACACCCAGCGGGTCGCCGGGCCGTCGACCTCGCTCGCCAGGCGCTGATCGACGGCGTCGAGCATGCAGCGCGCGACCCGCTGCACCCCGGTCGTGGCCTGCGCGGTGAACTTGCCGTTGACGTAGACCGTCTGCATGGTCGGTCGGGCTCAGCGAGCCGGCACCGCGCTCGGCGCCAGGAGCCCGGCACGTTCCGCCTCGGCCGGCCGGTATTCGGGCACCGCGGCCCTCAGCGCCGCCCGCACGTCGGCGTCGTCGACCAGTGCCGATCCGCGCTCCGCGGCCTCGAGCAGCTCGTCGACGCGGCCCTCGTCGTCCAGGAGGCGCGCGATCCGCAGCTCCGGCACCGTCGTCGGCAGCGTCCGGTCGGAATCGGCGAGGAGCTCCTCGTACAGCTTTTCCCCCGGCCTCAGGCCGGTGAAGGCGATCGGCACGTCCTCGGGCGATTGCCCGGCGAGGCGGATCAGGTCGCGCGCCAGGTCGACGATCTTCATCGGCTCGCCCATGTCGAGCACGTAGACGCGCCCGGTCTCGCCGATCGCCGCGGCCTGCAGCACCAGCCGCGCCGCTTCCGCCACGGTCATGAAATAGCGGGTGATCTCCGGATGGGTCACCGTCACCGGCCCGCCGCGGGCGATCTGCTCCTTGAAGCGCGGGATCACGCTGCCGCTCGAGCCGAGCACGTTGCCGAAGCGCACCGCCATGAAACGGGTTTGCGGCTCGCTGCGCGCCAGCCGGCTGATCGCCATCTCGGCGGCGCGCTTGGTCGCGCCCATCACGTTGGTCGGGTTGACCGCCTTGTCGGTCGAGATCAGCACGAAGCGCTCGACCCCGGCCTCGGCGCTGGCATGCGCCGCGCGCCAGGTGCCGAGGGTGTTGTTCTGCAGCGCCGCCGCGGCATTGCCTTCCTCGACCAGCGGCACGTGCTTGTAGGCGGCGGCATGGAAGACGAGCTGCTGCCGCCACTTCGCCATCGCCAGGCGGAGCGCCTCGAGGTCCTTCACGTCGCCGATCAGCCGCGTCAGCGCGAGATCGGGAAAGCGCTCGGCGAGCGCCTGGTCGATGGTGTAGAGATTGAGCTCGCTCTGCTCGAACAGCACCAGCCTCCCGGGCCGGTGCCGGGCGATCTGCCGGCACAGCTCACTGCCGATGCTTCCGCCCGCGCCGGTGACCAGCACCGTCCGGCCGCCGATCAAGGCCGCGACCCCGCTCTCGTCGAGCTCGACCGGATCGCGCCCGAGCAGGTCTTCCGGCTCGATCGCCCGCAGCCGCTCGATCCGCGTGCCGCCGTCGCGCAGCTCGCGGATCGAAGGCACGGTCAGCACCGGCAGGTGCGTCGCCGAGGCGAGCTCGATCGCCCGGCGCCGCTGCGCCGTGGTCGAGCCGGGCATGGCGGTGATGATGTGGGTCGCGGAGTCGATGACGTCGTGCCGCGTCACGTCCTCGAACCGACCGGCGACCGAGACACCGCCGATGCGCGCGCCCTGCTTCGCCGGATCGTCGTCGAGCAGCGCGAGCACGGTCCAGCCCTGGTCCTGCAGGCCGGCGAGCAGAAGGCGCGCCGCCTCGCCCGCGCCCATGACCACGGCGCGCCGCGACTCGCCGCTGCCGCCACGGCGCCGGGCGCGCGACTGCTCGTAGAACATGCGGTAGAGAACGCGCACCGTGCACAGGCCCATCAAGGTCATCACCGGATGCAGCGCCAGCACCGACCGCGGCACCTCGCGCAGGCCGAGGGCCACCACCGCGATCGCGGAAATCGCCCCGGCCGCCAGGCAGGCGAGCAGCAGCCGCTTGATCTCGGCGAAGCCGGAAAAGCGCCACATCCCCCGCGGCACGTTGGCGAAGCCGAGCACGCCGAGATAGACCGCCGTCACGCCGACCAGTACGACGAGGTCATAGCTCGGCCGGGCCGACCACCAGCGCTCGAAGCCGAGGCGGAACAGATAGGTGAAATTCCAGCAGGCGACGATGACGAGTGCGTCGACCGCCAGCGTCAGCGGCACGCGATGCGGGCGCAGGCGCGCCAGGCCGTGCTCGATCCAGCCACCCTCGGTGCTCATCGGCACTTCCTCACGGCCGGCCCCACATCGCCCGCAGGGTCGAGGCGATCAGGCGCAGGTCGCCGGCCAGGGACGCCTTGTCGACGTAGTCGGCCGCCAGGCGCAGCTTCGCCGGCAGGACGACGTCGCGGTACTCGCGTTCGGGATCGGCGGCGCGCGCGAGCAGCGTGCTCTCGTCCCGGAACTGCAGCGACGCCGGATCGGTGATGCCCGGGCGCACGCTCAGCACCTTGGCGCGGAGCTCCGGTGGATAGGTGGCGACGAAGTGGGGCACCTCCGGCCGCGGCCCGACGATGCTCATGTCGCCGCGCAGCACATCGATGAGCTGCGGCAGCTCGTCGATCTTGGTGCGGCGCAGGAATGCGCCGGCGCGCGTGATCCGCGGATCGGCCCCGATGGTCAGCGCCGGGCCGGGCGATTCAGCCGCGACCCGCATGGTCCGGAACTTGTGGATTCGAAACGGCACCCCGCCTCGACCCACGCGCTCCTGGCGGAAGAACACCGGGCCGGGCGAATCGAGCCGAATCCAGACCGCCACGACGACGAAAAGCGGTGCCAGCAGCACCAGCCCGGTGAGCGCCGCGGCGACGTCGAACATGCGCTTGGTCGCGGATGGGAACGACGCCGCGCTCACGCAAGCTCGGCCTTCAGCGCGGCGACGACGCGGTCGACGTCGGCACCGGTCATCGCGGTGTAGATCGGCAGGCTCACCATCCGCTCGTAGGCGCGCTGCGAGTGCGGGAACGAGGCGGCGGCGAGGCCGTAGCGGTCGCGCCAGTAGGGCTGAAGGTGCAGCGGAATGTAGTGCACGCTGCAGCCGATGCCGGCGGCGAAGAGACGGTCGATCAGCGCATCGCGGCCGATCGGCGCGGCATCGCTCAGGCGGATCGGGTACAGGTGCCAGGCGTGCTGGTCGTCCGGCGCCGGCTGCGGTGGGCAGACCAGCGGCAGGTCCTCCAGGCCGGCCGTGTAGCCCGCGGCGACCGCTTGCCGGAGGCGCTGGAACTCGTCGGCGCGGCGCAGCTGGTGGATGCCGATCGCCGCGGCGATGTCGGTCAGGTTGTACTTGAAGCCGGGCGCCACGATCTCGTAGTACCAGCTCGGCACCGTCGAGGTGAAGCGGTCGAAGGCGTCGCGGCTCATGCCGTGCAGGCGCATCGTCTTCATCCGCTTGACGAGCTTCTCGTCGCGGCTCACGACCATGCCGCCTTCGCCGGTGGTGATGGTCTTGTTGGCGTAGAAGCTGAACACGGTCGCATCCGAC
>DATCGH010000017.1:0-7376 GCA_036509055.1 Caldimonas sp. | reverse complement strand
CGACATGACCCATCTCGGCGGCGACACGATCCGAAAGCGCCTGCCGAGCGTGCTCGAGATCGGCCACAACTTTGCCAATGTCGACATCACGCGCGAGCCGATCCCGGTGGTGCCGACGATCCACTACCAGATGGGCGGGGTGCCGACCAACGTGCATGGCCAGGTCGTCGCGCCCAGGGGGGGCGATCCGAACGCGGTCGTCGAGGGCCTCTACGCGGTCGGCGAATGCTCGTGCGTCAGCGTCCACGGCGCCAACCGGCTGGGCACGAACTCGCTGCTCGACCTGCTGGTCTTCGGCCGGGCGGCGGGCAACCACCTCGTGGCCAGCGGGCTCGGGCCGAGGGCGCACCGCCCGCTGCCGGCGCAGGCCGCCGACTTCACCCAGGCGCGCCTCGCCCGGCTCGACGCGAGCACCGGCGGCGAGTACTGCCAGGACGTCGCCAACGACCTGCGCAAGTCGATGCAGCAGCATGCCGGCGTGTTCCGCACCCAGGCGGCGATGGACGAAGGCGTGGTCCAGGTCAAGGCGATCGCCGAGCGCGCCAAGGCGATCCATCTCGCCGACAAGTCGAGGATCTTCAACACCGCGCGGGTCGAGGCGCTCGAGGTCGACAACCTGATGCAGTCGGCGCTCGCGACCATGATCTCGGCGGCGGCGCGGCACGAATGCCGCGGCGCGCACAGCGTCGCCGACTACGAGCGGCCGATCGACGACCCCGAGTTCCCGAACGGCCGCAACGACGCCCAGTGGATGAAGCACACCCTCTGGTACAGCGAAGGCAACCGCCTCGACTACAAGCCGGTCAACCTGACGCCGCAGACGGTCGAGTCGATCCCGCCCAAGGTGCGCTCGTTCTGACGCGAAAGACCTCGATGACCAAACGCACCTTCAAGATCTACCGCTACGACCCGGAGAACGGTGCCGCGCCGTCGATGCAGAGCTACGAGGTCGAGCTCGACGGCAGCGAGCGGATGCTGCTCGACGCGCTGATGAAGCTGAAGGCGCTCGACCCGAGCCTGAGCTTTCGCCGCTCCTGCCGCGAGGGCGTGTGCGGCTCGGATGCGATGAACATCAACGGCAAGAACGGCCTGGCCTGCCTCACCAACATGCGGACGCTGAAGGACCCGATCGTCCTGAAGCCCTTGCCCGGCCTGCCGGTGGTGCGCGACCTGATCGTCGACATGACGCAGTTCTTCAAGCAGTACGACTCGATCAAGCCGTACCTCGTCAACGACAGCGTACCGCCGGAGAAGGAGCGGCTGCAGTCGCCGGAAGAGCGCGAGGAGCTCAACGGCCTGTACGAGTGCATCCTGTGCGCGAGCTGCTCGACCTCCTGCCCGAGCTTCTGGTGGAACCCGGACAAGTTCGTCGGCCCGGCCGGCCTGCTGCAGGCCTACCGCTTCATCTCCGACAGCCGCGACCAGGCGACCGGCGAGCGCCTCGACAACCTCGAGGACCCGTACCGGCTGTTCCGCTGCCACACGATCATGAACTGCGTCGACGTCTGCCCGAAGGGGCTGAATCCGACCCGGGCCATCGGCAAGATCAAGGAGCTGATGGTGAGGCGCGCCGTCTGATGGCCTCGGCTCATTCCGTCGGCGCGCAACCGGCCGGTGCCGGCCGGGCGATCGACGCTGCCGCCTTCAGCAAGCTGCGCTGGCGCTGCCGGCGCGGCCTGCTGGAGAACGACCTCCTGCTCGAGCGGCTGTTCTCCCGGCCGGCGCCGCCTACCCAGGCGGAGGCCAACGGCCTCTACCTGCTGATGGAACTCGCCGACAACGACCTGCTCGATCTCTTTCTCGGCCGCCAGAAGCCGACCGGGAACCTCGACCGGCCCGAGGTTCACCAGGTGCTCGAGGCCGTCAGGGCGCAGGGGACAAGGCCCGATCCCAGTTTGTCTTTTGCCACTTCTTCGAGGACCTCGTCATGACCCCGTCGGACGTCAAAGCCACCCTCTCGTTCTCGGACGGAAGCCCGAGCATGGAGCTGCCGATCTACCAGGGCTCGATCGGCCCCGAAGTGATCGACATCCGCAAGCTCTACGGCCAGACCGGCAAGTTCACCTACGACCCGGGGTTCCTTTCGACCGCGTCGTGCAACTCGACCATCACCTACATCGATGGCGACAAGGGCGAGCTGCTCTATCGCGGCTACCCGATCGAGGAGCTCGCGACCCAGTGCGACTACCTCGAGACCTGCTACCTGCTGCTCAACGGCGAGCTGCCGAGCGCGACCGAGAAGGCCGACTTCACGCATCTCGTCACGCACCACACGATGGTCAACGAGCAGATGCAGTTCTTCCTTCGGGGCTTCCGCCGCGACGCCCATCCGATGGCGATACTCACCGGGCTGGTGGGCGGTCTCTCGGCGTTCTATCACGACAGCACGGACATCCATAACCCCGAGCACCGGGCGATCTCGGCGATCCGCCTGATCGCCAAGATGCCGACGCTGGTGGCGCTGGCCTACAAGTACACGGTCGGCCAGCCCTACATCTATCCGAAGAACGATCTCACCTACGCCGGCAACTTCATGCGCATGATGTTCGCCACCCCGTGCGAAGACTACAACCCGAACGAGGTCCTGGTGCGGGCGATGGACCGGATCTTCATCCTCCACGCCGACCACGAGCAGAACGCCTCCACCTCCACGGTGCGGCTCTGCGGCTCTTCCGGCACCAACCCGTTCGCGGCGATCGCCGCCGGCGTGGCCTGCCTCTGGGGCCCGGCGCACGGCGGCGCCAACGAGGCGGCGCTCAACATGCTCGAAGACGTGCAGAAGATGGGCGGCGTCGAGAAGATCGGCGACTTCATCCGCCAGGTCAAGGACAAGAACTCGGGCATCAAGCTGATGGGCTTCGGCCACCGGGTCTACAAGAACTACGACCCGCGCGCCAAGCTGATGCGCGAGACCTGCCACGAGGTGCTCGACACCCTCGGCCTGCACGACGATCCGATCTTCAAGCTGGCGATGGCGCTGGAGAAGATCGCCCTCGAGGACGAGTACTTCGTGGCGCGCAAGCTCTACCCGAACGTCGACTTCTATTCCGGCATCGTGCAGCGCGCCATCGGCATCCCGGTCAGCCTGTTCACGGCGATCTTCGCCCTGGCGCGCACCGTCGGCTGGATCGCCCAGCTGAACGAGATGATCGGCGATCCGGAGTACAAGATCGGCCGGCCGCGGCAGCTCTATACCGGCGCCGCGCCGCGCAAGGTCAAGGCGATCGCCGAGCGCGCCTGACCGCGCCTGCAATTCCTCGGTCGAAAGCGGGGGGCACGGCGACGTGCCCCTCGTCCTTTGTGCACCGCACCTAGAATCGAGCGGGTGACGAACCGAACCCTCTACGACAAGCTCTGGGACGAGCACGTCGTCCGCACCGAGGACGACGGCACGGCGCTGCTCTACATCGACCGCCATCTCGTCCACGAGGTGACCAGCCCGCAGGCTTTCGACGGCATCGAGCAGGCCGGGCGCAAGGTCTGGCGCGTCTCCGCCAACCTCGCGGTGAGCGACCACAACGTGCCGACCACCGACCGCTCGCACGGCATCGCCGACCCGGTCTCCAAGCTCCAGGTCGACACCCTCGACGCCAATTGCGACAAGTGGGGCGTCACCCAGTTCAAGATGAACGACCTGCGCCAGGGCATCGTCCATGTGATCGGCCCGGAGCAGGGCGCGACGCTGCCCGGCATGACGGTCGTCTGCGGCGATTCGCACACCTCGACCCACGGCGCGTTCGGGGCGCTGGCGCACGGCATCGGCACCAGCGAGGTCGAGCACGTGCTGGCGACGCAGACGCTGCTCGCGCGCAAGGCGAAGAACCTGCTGGTCAATGTCGAGGGCCGGCTGTCGCGCGGCTGTTCGGCCAAGGACATCGCCCTGGCGATCATCGGCACCATCGGCACGGCCGGCGGCACCGGCTACACGATCGAGTTCGCCGGCTCGGCGATCCGGGCGCTGTCGATGGAAGGCCGGATGACGGTCTGCAACATGGCGATCGAGGCCGGGGCGCGCGCCGGGCTGGTGGGCGTCGACGAGACGACGATCGCCTACGTCAAGGGCCGTCCCTATTCGCCCGCCGGGCTGGAATGGGAAACGGCGGTCCGCTACTGGAAGGGGCTGCGCTCCGATCCGGGCGCGCACTGGGACCGCGTCGTCGAGATCGACGCCAGCGCGATCGTGCCGCAGGTGACCTGGGGCACGTCGCCGGAAATGGTGGCGGCGATCGGCGATCGCGTGCCCGATCCGGAGCGCGAGAAGGACGCCGGCAAGCGCGATGCGATCGAGCGCGCTCTCAAGTACATGGCGCTCACGCCGAACCAGCGGATCGACGACATCCGGATCGACAAGGTCTTCATCGGCTCGTGCACCAACTCGCGGATCGAGGACCTGCGCGAGGCGGCGGCGGTGGTGCGCCGCCTCGGCGGCCGGATCGCCGGCAACGTCAAGCTCGCGCTCGTCGTTCCCGGCTCGGGCCTGGTGAAGCAGCAGGCCGAGCAGGAGGGCCTGGACGCGGTGTTCAGGGGCGCGGGCTTCGAATGGCGCGAGCCCGGCTGCTCGATGTGCCTGGCGATGAACGCCGACCGGCTCGAGCCGGGCGAGCGCTGCGCCTCGACCAGCAACCGCAACTTCGAGGGTCGGCAAGGGGCGGGCGGCCGCACCCATCTGGTCAGCCCGGCGATGGCGGCGGCGGCCGCGATCGAAGGGCATTTCGTCGACGTCCGCCGTCTGGCATGACATGAGTCCCCCACGCTCCCTGCGTTCGCTGCCCCCCGAGGGGGCGCTCGGTACCTTCGGAACGGCCGGGCGGTACTGAGATGGAAGCGTTCCACGTTCACACCGGCCTGGTCGCGCCCCTGGACCGGGAAAACGTCGACACCGACGCGATCATTCCCAAGCAGTTCCTGAAGTCGATCAAGAAGTCGGGCTTCGGCCCGAACCTGTTCGACGAGTGGCGCTATCTCGACCATGGCGAGCCCGGCCAGGATCCGAAGAGCCGCCGGCCCAACCCCGACTTCGTCCTCAACCAGCCGCGCTACCAGGGCGCCTCGGTGCTGCTGGCGCGCAAGAACTTCGGCTGCGGCTCGTCGCGCGAGCACGCGCCCTGGGCGCTGCAGCAGTTCGGCTTCCGGGCGCTGATCGCGCCGAGCTATGCCGACATCTTCTTCAACAACTGCTTCAAGAACGGCCTCCTGCCGATCGTCCTGCCGGAGCGGCAGGTGGCGGCGCTGTTCGACGAGACCGCGGCCTTCGTCGGCTACCGGCTGACGATCGACCTCGAGCGCCAGGTGGTGATCCAGCCCGACGGCAGCGAGCTCGCCTTCGAGGTCGAGCCGTTCCGCAAGTACTGCCTGCTCGGCGGCTACGACGACATCGCCCTGACCCTGCGTCACGCCGACACGATCCGCGCCTTCGAGGCGGAACGGCTGCTGAAGCAGCCGTGGCTCGCCACGACCATCCGCTGAGGCCTGCACGAGCACCATGAAGATCGCGATCCTTCCCGGCGACGGCATCGGCACCGAGATCGTCGCCCAGGCCGAACGGGTGCTGGCCGCGCTCGACTTGCGCTTCGAGACCGAGCATGCCCTGGTCGGCGGCGCGGCCTACGAAGCGCACGGCCATCCGCTGCCGGAATCGACGCTCGCCCTGGCCAAGGCGGCCGACGCGGTGCTCTTCGGCGCCGTCGGCGACTGGAAGTACGACAAGCTCGAGCGGGCGCTGCGCCCCGAGCAGGCGATCCTCGGTCTGCGCAAGTCGCTGGGCCTGTTCGCCAACTTCCGGCCGGCGATCTGCTATCCGGAGCTCACCGCAGCCTCGAGCCTCAAGCCCGAGCTCGTCGGCGGCCTCGACATCCTGATCATCCGCGAGCTCACCGGCGACATCTATTTCGGCCAGCCGCGCGGCCGGCGCAGCGCTCCCGACGGCGCCTTCACCGGTGCGGACGAAGCCTTCGACACCATGCGCTACACCCGCCCGGAGATCGAGCGGATCGCCCACGTCGCCTTCCAGGCGGCGAGGAAGCGCAGCAAGCGGCTCACCAGCGTCGACAAGGCCAACGTGCTCGAGACCTTCCAGTTCTGGAAGGACATCGTCACAGAGGTGCACGCGCAGTACCCGGACGTTGAGCTCGACCATATGTACGTCGACAACGCCGCGATGCAGTTGGTGCGCGCGCCGAAGAAGTTCGACGTGGTCGTCACCGGCAACATGTTCGGCGACATCCTCTCGGACGAGGCGGCGATGCTCACCGGCTCGATCGGCATGCTGCCCTCGGCGTCGTTGGACGCGCACAACAAGGGACTCTACGAACCGAGCCACGGCAGCGCGCCAGACATCGCTGGCAAGGATCTCGCGAATCCGCTGGCTACAATTCTGTCGGTCGCCATGATGCTCCGCTTCTCCCTCCAGCAGCCGGAAGCCGCCGCTCGAATCGAGCAGGCGGTGCAGGACGTGCTCGCCTCCGGGCTGCGCACGGCCGACATCTGGGCCGAGGGCGGGACGTTGGTCGGCACCCGGCAGATGGGCGACGCGGTCGTGGCCGCGCTGACCACGAAAAAGGCGATCACCAAGAGCTAGCCCGCTCCGGTTCGTCGTGCCCCACCCCCGGCTCGATGGCCGGGCGGAGCGAAGGAAACCTCACTTCACACAGGGCACTGCAATGGAACTCACAGGATTGGTCGGCTGGCGCGGCATGGTCGGCTCCGTGCTGCTGGACCGGATGGAGGCCGAAGGCGACTTCGCCCTGATCGAGCCGCTCTTCTTCAGCACCAGCGACAAGGGCGGCACCGCCCCGAAGCACGCGAAGAACGAGACCCGCCTGCAGGACGCCTACGACATCGAGGCGCTCAAGCGCTGCGAGACGATCATCACCTGCCAGGGCGGCGAGTACACCAAGGACGTCTACCCGCGGCTGCGCGCCGCCGGCTGGAAGGGCCACTGGATCGACGCCGCGTCCACGCTGCGCATGCAGGACGACGCGGTGATCGTCCTCGACCCGGTCAACATGCCCGTGATCCAGAGCGCGCTGTCACGAGGCATCCGCAACTATATCGGCGGCAACTGCACGGTGAGCTGCATGCTGATGGGCGTCGGCGCACTCTTCAAGGCCGACCTCGTCGACTGGATGACGTGCACGACCTACCAGGCGGCGTCGGGCGGCGGCGCCCAGCACATGCGCGAGCTCTTGACCCAGTACGGCGCCCTCCACGCCGAGGTCCGCGAGCTGCTCGCCGACCCGAAGTCGGCGATCCTCGAGATCGACCGCCGCGTCCTCGAGCGCCAGCGCTCGATGAGCCCGGGCGAAACCGAGCACTTCGGCGTCCCGCTCGGCGGCAGCCTGATCCCGTGGATCGACGTCGATCGCGGCGACGGCACC
>DATCGH010000016.1:0-5286 GCA_036509055.1 Caldimonas sp. | reverse complement strand
GCGCTGCCGACCTTCTCGTAGGCGGTGCGCAGCGAGGTCTCGATCGAGAGGCTACGGGCGAGCACCGGCAGGACCTTCATGTCGGCGTTGAACTCGATCTCGTCGATTGCGGCGCGGCGTGACGGGTCGTCGAGGGCGACCACGAGGCGGCCGTCGCGGACCAGGAGCGGCATCACCCTGAGGCGCGCGGCGACGCCGTAGTTGAGCTTCCTCAGCGCCTCGGGCTCGGCGGGGAAGGCGTCGAGGTCGACGAGCGGGTAGCCCATCTTGCGGGCGAGCGCGGTCTGCAGCTCGCCGCGCGTGACGATGCCCATGCGCACCAGGATCTCGCCGAGCGGAACGCTGCGGTCGAGCTGCTGCTGGACCAGCGCTTCCTGGAGCTGGTCCTCGGTGACCATGCCGAGCGACATCAGCGCCTCGCCGATGCGCACCAGCGGCATCCGGTGCTGCGCCTCGATCGCCTCGAGCAGCTGCTCGGGCAGGACGATCCGCTTGACCACCAGGATGTCGCCGACCTTCTGGCTGCGCATCTCGTCCTGCAGCTCCAGCGCGTCGCTGACCTGCTCCCAGGTCGCGTGCTGCTGCTCGACCAGCACTTGGCCGATCCTCGGGCCGATGCTGAAGCTCGTGTAGGCGCTTGCCGGGACGAACATCCGCTTGACGCTGCCGTCGTCGGCGCAGGGCGGAAACAGGAACAGGCCGCAGTCGTTCTCGACGTGGCCGACGGTCTGGCCTTCCATCTCGCCGCCGTCGGCGAGATCCACCGTGTACGGGCTGCTCTGACGATGGCGCAGCAGCTCGGCGTGCGGCTTCGAAAGCGGCAGAGGCAGCGGCAGCAGCGGCGTGGTCACGATCAGCGCCTTGAACTGGTCGAAGCGCAGCGGCACGGTGGTGCGTGCCGAAGGCATCTGCAGGTGGGCGACCGAGTTCTCGGGCACGAAGAAGGTGAGGCGCACCGAGGTCGCCTTGAGCTCGGCGCCGGTGACGACCTGGCAGGGCAAGGTCTCGGTCTGCTCGCTCGGCGCCGGATAGCTGGGGAAGGGCGGCGTCGGCCACTTGAAGGGCTCGCGGCTGGCCTTCTCCTTGGCGACCGCGGCTGCGGGCCGGCCGCTCGTCGCCGCCTTGGCAGGCGGACGCTTGGGCGGGGGCATTTCCCGGATCAGGGGGGCGAGCAGGTCGGTCATGGATTCGAATGTCCTCGGGCGGCCGGGAAAGGCTCCACCCATCCGAGGGGCGCATGCAACCGGCCTACCCTGCGATCGTGCGACGGAACGGCGTCGGGGAAGGCCACGAACTGCGGGCGGGAATTCACGCAGTTCGCGGCTTCGGCGAGCATCCGCCCGCGCTGCCGGCCTCAGCGGCGCATCTGCTGCGGCAGGAAGGTCACGAGCTGCGGAAACACGTAGAGCAGGATGACCATCAGCACCATCAGGAGGAAAAACGGGAAGGTGGCGCGGGCGATGGTGCCGATCTCGCGCCGGGTCATGCCCTGCAGGACGAACAGGTTGAAGCCGACCGGCGGCGTCACCTGCGCCATCTCGACGACGATGACGATGAAGATGCCGAACCAGAGCGGGTCGATGCCGGCCTTCTGCACCGTCGGCATGATCACGCCCATGGTCAGCACGACCATCGAGATGCCGTCGAGGAAGCAGCCGAGGACGACGTAGAACGCGGTCAGCATCAGGATCAGCCCGAACTGGCTGAGGCCGAGCGAGGCGATCCACTCCGCCAGGTGGCGCGGCAGGCCGATGTAGCCCATGCTCAGCGTCAGGAAGGCGGCGCCCGCGAGGATCAGGGCGATCATGCAGTAGAGCCGCGTGCCGCCCATCAGCGAGTCGCGGAAGGTGGCCCAGTTCATCGAGCCCTGCGCCGTGGAGATGACGAGCGAGCCGAGCACGCCGAGACCGGCCGCCTCGGTGGCGGTGGCGATGCCGGCGTAGATCGAGCCGAGCACGCAGGCGATGAGGAGGACCACCGGGATCAGGCTGCGCGATTCGCGCAGCTTCTCGGCGAAGTTCATCGGCGGGTCGGGCGGCGGGATCAGGGCGGCGTTCTTCAGCGACCAGAGGGCGATGTAGAGCGAGAAGATGCCGGCGAGGACGATGCCCGGGATGACGCCGCCGATGAAGAGCTGCGAGATCGAGACGTCGGCGGTGACGCCGTAGACGATCATGATGATCGAGGGCGGGATCAGGAGGCCGAGCGTGCCGGCGCCGGCGAGCGAGCCGACCGACATGCCGTCCGGGTAGCCGCGCTTGGCCAGCTCCGGGAGGCTCATCTTGCCGATGGTCGCGCAGGTGGCCGCGCTCGAGCCCGAGACCGCGGCGAAGATGGCGCAGCCGACGACGTTGGTGTGCAGGAGGCGCCCCGGCAGGCGCTGCATCCAGGGGGCGAGGCCCTTGAACATGTCCTGGCTGAGGCGGGTGCGGAACAGGATCTCGCCCATCCAGATGAAGAGCGGCAGGGCGGTGAGGGTCCAGCTCGACGACGAGCCCCAGATCGTCACCGCCATCGCGTCGCCGGCCGGGCGCGAGCTGAAGAGCTGCATGCCGATCCAGGCGACGCCGGAAAGGGTGAGGCCGATCCAGACGCCGCTCGCCAGGATCAGGAACAGCGAGACGATCAGCAGCGCCGTGACCGCGAGGTCATTCATTGCGCGTCGCCTCCTCGCTGACTGGCACGATGCGGCGGCCGCGCAGCTCGAGCACCAGCTCGTCGACGAAGGCGATCGCCAGCACCACCGCGCCGATCGCCATCGAGAGCTGCGGCAGCCAGAGCGGGGTGGCGTCGTTGCTGGTGGAGATGTCGTGGAAGGCGTGCGACTGCCAGGCCAGCTTGCAGCTGTAGAACGCCGAGAGCAGCGCCAGCAGCGAGGCGGCGAACAGCGCCCAGACCTCGATGCCGCGCCGGGCGGCGCCGTGCAGCGACGAGACCAGGAGGGTGACGCGGATGTGCTCGCCCTTCTTCAGCGTGTGCGCCATCGCCAGGAAGCCGGCGGCGGCCATCATGTAGCCGGCGTAGGCGTCGACGCCGGGAACGTTGAAGCCGACCTGGCGGGAGACGATGGAGAGCATCACCATCGCCAGCAGCAGCACCATGGCCAGGGCGCCGAGCGCCGCGCTCGCGTCGTATAGCCGGTCGAGGGCGCGGCCGAGCGGACCGCGCCGGGCAAGGGAGGCGACGGGCACCTCCTCGCCCTACATCTTCTTGTACGCGTCGACGACGGCCTGGCCTTCGGGGCCGGCCTTCTCGAGCCATTCCTTCAGCATCGTGTCGCCGACCTTCTTCATGTCGGCCTTGAGCTGGGGCGAGGGCGGCAGGATCGTCATGCCGTTCTTCTTCAGCAGGTCGAGATACTCGCCGTTCTTCTGCTGCGAGAGCGCCCAGCCGCGGCTCTCGGCGTCGGCGCCGGCCTTGAGGAGGGCCGCCTGGGTCGGCTTGTCGAGCGCGTCGAACGCCGCCTTGTTGATCAGCACCGCATTCTTCGGCAACCAGGCCTGGGTGTCGTACCAGTACTTGATGTGCTCGTAGGTCTTGGTGTCGTATCCGGTCGAGCCCGAGGACATGTAGCTCTCGATCACGCCGGTGGCCATCGCCTGCGACAGCTCGGCCGCCTGCACCGTGACCGGCTGGGCGCCGACGAGCTCGGCGATGCGCGCCGTCGACGGGCTGTAGGCGCGCCACTTCACGCCCTTCAGGTCGGCGGCGGAGTTGATCGGCTTCTTGACATAGATGCCCTGCGGCGGCCACGGCACCGTGTAGAGCAGCATGATCCCCTGCTCGCCGAGCTTCTTCTCGAGCGCCGGCTTGCTCGCCTTGTAGAGCTTCATCGACTCGTCGTAGGAGTCGGCGAGGAAGGGCAGGCCGTCGATGCCGAAGGGCTGCCACTCGTTCTGGAAGTTGACCAGCAGCACCTCACCCATCTGCGCCTGACCGCCCTGGACGGCGCGCTTGATCTCCGGCGCCTTGAACAGCGAGGCGTTGGCATGCACCGTGATCTTCAGCTTGCCGCCGGTGGCCTTGTCGACGTCCTCGGCGAACTTGGCCAGGTTCTCGGAGTGGAAGTTGTTGGCCGGGTAGGCGGCCGGCAGGTCCCACTTGGTCTGGGCCGAGGCGGTGGCGGCGACAGCCGTCAGCGCCAGGGTCGCGCCGGCACGCACGGCGAGGGAAAGAAGGCGACTCGAACAGGTCATGGGCACTCCGGCAAGCGGTTGGACTGGGGTGGGCAAAAGCATAGAGCGTGCCCTGCAGACGGCCATCGGTTCTTCCCCGAGCGCTTGCAGTCTAGGAACTGTTCCTATAAATTGTCAATAAGTTTTCAACGAATCGAGGAAACCACCGATGCCGACCGCGCCGAAGAGCGCCCGCGCCCGAGCGGCGAACGGCCGGCCGAAGGCGGCCGGCATCGTCTCCTCGTCGCACCTGGTCTCGCCGAAGAGCGTCGAGCTCTCGGAGCTGGAGTTCGGCCTGATCGTCGCCTGGAACGCGTTCTCCCGCTGGGCGATCCGCTGCATGGCGGCGGCCGGCTGCCCCGAGCTGACGATCACCGATGTGCTGGTGCTGCATCACATCTGCCATCGCGCCCGCAACAAGAAGCTCGGCGACATCTGCTTCGTCCTCAACGTCGAGGACACGCACGTCGTCGGCTACTCGCTGAAGAAGCTGCTCGCCGCCGGGCTGGCGCAGGGCGAGAAGGTCGGCAAGGAAGTCTTCTACAGCCCGACCGCAGCGGGCGAGGCGGCGGTGGCGAAGTATCGCGAGGTGCGCGAGGCCTGCCTGATCGCCAACCTCGACACCGAGCGCAATACCGACATCGGCGAAACGGCGCGGCTGCTGCGCACGATGTCGGGCCTGTACGACCAGGCGGCGCGCGCCGCCACATCCCTTTGATGGCTTCGATCCTCGGCGTTGTCATGCTCGACACGCGCTTCCCGCGCCTGCCAGGTGATATCGGCAACCCGACCACGTTCTCGTTCCCGGTGCGCTATCACGTCGTCGTCGGCGCCTCGCCGAGCCGGGTGGTGATCGACGCCGACCGGTCGCTGCTCGCGCCCTTCATTGCCGCGGCGCAGGCGCTCGAGGCCGAGGGTTGCACGGCGATCGCCACCAGCTGCGGCTTCCTGGCGCTGTTCCAGCGCGAGCTGCAGGCCGCCGTCGCCGTGCCGGTCTGGACCTCGAGCCTGCTGCTCGTTTCCGAGCTGCAGGCGGCGCTTCCCGCTGGAAGGCGCGTTGGTGTCGTCACTGCCGACGCGGCCGCGCTGACTTCGGCGCATCTGCGCGGCG
>DATCGH010000015.1:0-2181 GCA_036509055.1 Caldimonas sp. | reverse complement strand
ACCTCCTGGCGCCGCAAGAGGGTGCGCATGCGGTCGATGACGGCGCCGGCGCGCTGGTCGTCCTTGCGGATGTCCTCGAGGATGGCGGTGATCTCGGCCAGGTCGGGCGACGGGTCCTGCAGGAAGATCGCCGCGGCCTCGGCATTGCGCAGGATCGCGCCCAGCGGCTGGTTGATCTCGTGCGCCAGGGCCGAGGCGAGCTGGCCCATCACCGAGACCCGGCCGACGTGGGCGATGTCCTGGCGCAGGCGCAGCGTTTCCCGCTCCTGCCGCTTCCTTGCCGTGATGTCGATGCAGGCGCCGCGGGTGCGCAGCGCCCGGCCGCGGGCGTCGAAGGCGACCCGGCCGCTCGCCGCGATCCAGCGCGTCTTCTCGTCGGGCAGCACCAGCCGCAGCTCGATGTGATAGTCGCCGCCGTCCCGGGCCGCCTGCATCAGCCGGTGGTCGAAGGCGGCGCGATCGTCGACGTGGATACGCTGCAGCAGCGACGGCAGGGTCAGTGGTTCGCCCGGCGCGAAGCCGAACAGCTCGCGCCACTTCTTGCTCACCTGGACCGTGCCATTGGCGATGTCGCGGGTCCAGGTGCCCAGGTTCGCTGCCTCCGCAGCCAGCGTCGCCTGCAGCTCCCGTTCGCTCAACTCGTCGTCGGCGAGCTGCCGGGCCCGCAGCAGGTCCATGCTGAGTGCGTAGCCGGTGACGAGCATCACCCCGAGCGAGAACAGGCTGACGATGCTGGGCATCTGCACCCCCGCCCAGAACACCAGCATGGAACGGCCGGCGCTCGCCAGCATGAAGACCGTCAGGCTGCCGCCGACCAGGAGCGCCTCGGTCCGCCGGCCATGCCGCCAAGCGGTGACGCTCGCATCAGCAAAAAACAGCATCAGCACGAAGGTGTCGAGCTGGGTGAGCACGAGCCAGGGGTTTCGCACGCCGATCGCGACGGCCACCTCTTCGCCCATGTAGGGAACGCGGCCCAGCGCCGTGACCTCGAGGAAGTTGAGGTTCTCGCCGATGCCGAAATTGATCGCCAAGGCAACCAGCCGCACGCCGATCCCGAGCAGGGCGAGCCAGAGCCGGCCGGCGCGCAGGTAGTGGTAGCCGAAGGCGGCGAGCGCGACCAGCAGCAGGGCGATCGGCACGTGGTTCCACTTCTGTGCCGCCACGTATTCCGCCGGCGTTGCGGCCGTCAGCATGAACAGCTCGCCGCAGGCGATGGCGCCGGAGCAGATCGCGGCGACGGCGAAGGCCAGGCTTGCCCTGGCTTCGCGGTTTCGAAGCCAGACCGGCAGGTGCACCGCGGCGAGCGTGAAGCACACCCCGCCGATCATCGAATAGACGATGGTGACCGGACTCATGGGCGCGCTACCCCGGGGAGAGAACTGGCGGCATCGGCGATGATGCTGCCGACTGGCAGATCGCGTCCAGCCCCGCAGCCCGGGCGCGCGTTCACGCAGCGACCGGCAGCGTGAAGCGGAAGGTCGCCCCACCCTCCGCGTTGTTCTCCGCCCAGATCCGGCCGCCGTGGGCCTCGACGATGCTGCGCGAGATCGACAGCCCCATGCCGATGCCGCTCGTCTTGGTGGTGAAGAACGGATCGAACACGCGCTCGATCCGTGCCGAAGGAATGCCGGTGCCGGTGTCGGCGACGCTGAACGCCAGGGTGTCGCGCCCCTCGTTCCGCGCGGTCACGGCGACCTTGCGGCCGTGGGCGGCATCGCTGCCGACGGCATCCATGCCGTTGAGAATGAGGTTGAGCAGCACCTGCTGCAGCTGCACCCGGTCGCCTCGCAGCCGGGGAAGGTCGGGCGGCACCGTGATCTCGAGCGCGATGTGGCGCGCCGCCGCATCCGGCCGCAGCAAGGTGGCGACGTCGTCGAGCATCTGCGGCACCTCGAGGGGCTTCATCTCGACGTCCTGGCGTCGCAGCAGGGCGCGCATCCGGTCGATGACGGCGCCGGCGCGCTGGTCGTCCTTGCGGATGTCCTCGAGGATGGCGGTGATCTCGGCCAGGTCGGGCGACGGGTCCTGCAGGAAGATCGCCGCGGCCTCGGCATTGCGCAGGATCGCGCTCAGCGGCTGGTTGATCTCGTGCGCCAGGGCCGAGGCGAGCTGGCCCATCACCGAGACCCGGCCGACGTGGGCGATGTCCTGGCGCAGGCGCAGCATCTCCTGCTCGGCCTG
>DATCGH010000014.1:0-5103 GCA_036509055.1 Caldimonas sp. | reverse complement strand
AAGCACGGGCCTTAGAGCCCCGTCGGCGGTGTAGGCTGACTTCGCGGCGCGAAGTCGAGGAAGGAAGCGCCTTGCTGCCGCCACAGGATTTCGGAACAAGAGAGACGAGCAAATACATGACGCATCCCACCCGCCGGCTCGCACTCGCCACCCTGGCGGCCGGCGCCGCGGCCAGCGCCTGGCCGCTCATCGCGACGGCACAGTCGCGTGCGCTGCGTTTCGTCGTGCCTTATCCGCCGGGCGGCCCGCTCGACATCGTCGCCCGCGCGCTCGCCGAGCGGGTGAAGGACAGCCTCGGCGTGGTCATCGTCGAGAACCGGCCCGGCGCCGGCGGCAACCTCGGCGCCGACGCCGTCGCCAAGTCGCCGCCCGACGGCAGCACCATCGTCATGGGCGCGGTGGCGACGCACGCGATCAACCCCTGGCTGTACGCGAAGCTGCCCTACGACCCGATCCGCGACTTCACGCCGATCACCGGCGTCGCCCAGGTACCGAACGTCCTGGTGATGAGCCCGGAGGTGGCGAGCCGGCTCGGCATCGCCAGCGTCGCCGACCTCGTGGCCTATGCCAGGAAGAACCCCGGCAAGCTCAACTACGGCTCGGGCGGCAACGGCAGCGCCGGCCACCTCGCCGGCGAGATGTTCAAGGCGCAGGCCGGCGTGTTCATGGTCCACATCCCCTACGCCGGCGGCAACCCGGCGCAGCTGGCGCTGCTTGCCGGCCAGGTCGACCTCAACTTCGACAACCTCGCGGCCGCTTCGGCCAACATCAAGGCCGGCAAGCTCAAGGCGCTCGCCGTCACGACGGCCAGGCGCTCCAGCGCCATGCCGGACGTGCCGACGATCGCCGAGGCCGGCAAGTCGCTCGGCCTCGGCAGCTTCGACATCGACACCTGGTTCGGCATCTTCGGCCCGGCCCATCTCCCGGCCGAGGTCACCGGCCGGTTGAACAAGGCGTTCGTCGACGCGATCGGCTCGAACGAGCTGAAGGCGCGGCTCGCCGGCCTGTTCGCCGAAGCGATGGCGAGCTCGCCCGACCGGTTCGCCGCGTTCGTGAGGAGCGAGCTCGGGAAATACGAGAAGGTCGTGAAGGCCTCCGGAGCGCGGATCGAATAGGACAATCCCACCCATGGCTTTCGTACACACCGATCTGCAACGCGAGGTCGCGACGATTCTGGTCGAAGCGCTCAATCTCGAGATCGCGGCCGACGCGATCGATCCCGATGCGCCCCTCTACGGCGAGGGCCTCGGCCTCGACTCGATCGACATCCTCGAAGTCGCGCTCGTCGTCTCGCAGCGCTATGGCTTTCAGCTCCGCTCCGACGACGAGGACAACGTGCGCATCTTCCGGTCGCTGGCAAGCCTCGCCGAGCACATCGCCGCCAACCGCCAGCCGGCGTAGCCAGGGTCGGTTGACGCCAGGATGCGACTGCGCACCGTGTTGGTCGGGCTGCTCGGCGCGGCCTACATCGTCGGCTGCCATTGGCTGATGACGAGCGCACCGGACTCGCGCTGGAACGCGGTGATCGTGGTCGGGCCGATGCTCGGCCTGCTCGGCCTTTTCGCTGCTAGGCGCGGCCAGCGTCTCGTCGCTGGCGTCGCCTTTCTCGGCCTGGCCGGGCTGGTGCTGCAGGCCTGGCGCGGCGGCGGCCTGGCGCCGACGACGCTCTACCTGGCCCAGCACGTCGCCATCCATGCGGCCCTGGCCGTCATGTTCGCGCTGACCCTCCGGCCTGGCCAGGAGCCGCTGGTGACGGCGCTGGCGCGGCGCGTCCACGGCGGCCTGGCGCCGGGCGTGGCCGCCTACGGCCGCAAGGTCACGGTCGTCTGGAGCGCGTATTTCGTGCTGATGGCGGCGACCTCGATCGGCCTGTTCCTGTTCGCGCCGTTCGACGCCTGGGCGCTTTTCGCCAACCTGCTGACGCCGCTGGCGATGGTGCTGTTGTTCGTCGGCGAGTTCCTGCTGCGCTATCGGCTGCATCCCGAGTTCGAGCGGGCGACCCTGGCCGACGCGATGAACGCCTATTCGCGCCGCCACGCGGCGCCGGCCGACCGCGCGCCATGACGAGCGAAGCGCTGCTCGGTGCCGGCCCGCTCGAGGCGGCGATCGCCCGCCGCGACGGCGTCGCGATCAGCCGGCGCCAGTACCTCGCCGACGCCGCCGCCCTCGCCGAGCGGCTGCCGCCGACCGGGGCGATGCTCAACCTCTCGGTCGACCGCTACCGCTTCGCCGTCGGCCTCGGCGCGGCGCTGCTCCGCGGCCACGCCTGCCTACTGCCGCCCAACCACACGCCGCACACGGTCGAGCGGCTGCGCACGCGTTTCGCCGGCGCCTACGCGCTGGTCGAAGCCGAGGGTGAAGGCGACGGCCTGCCGAGCATCGTCCACGGACCGGCCGCAGATGCCGGCGCGACCGCGCCGATCGCGCCGCGTCTGGCCGCGGATCGCGTCGCTGCCTACGTGCTCACCTCGGGCTCGACCGGCGATCCCGTGCCGCATGCCAAGCCATGGGGCTTGCTCGCGGCCGGTGCCCGGGCCGAAGCGGCGCGCCTGGCCGAAGCGACCGGCCACGCGTCGCTCGCCGGCTTCACCGTCGTCGCGACTGTGCCGCCGCAGCACATGTTCGGCTTCGAGTCGAGCGTGCTGCTTGCCCTGCACGGCGGCGCCGCGTTCGATGCGGGTCGGCCGTTCTATCCGGCCGACGTCGTCGCCGCGCTCGCCGCCACGCCGGCGCCGCGGGGGCTGGTGACGACACCGTTTCACCTCAAGGCCTTGCTCGAATCCGGCCTGGCCATGCCGAAAGTCGAACTGATCCTCTGCGCGACCGCGCCGCTGTCGCCGCAGCTCGCGGCGCGCTCCGAGGCGGCCTTCGCGGCGCCGCTGGTCGAGATCTATGGCTGCACCGAGGCCGGCCAGGTGGCGACCCGGCGCACCACGTCCGGCGCCGAATGGCACACCTTCGCCGGCCTGACGCTCAGCGGCAACGACGATCACGCCCGGGTCAGCGGCGGCCACGTGCCCGAGCCGACGCCGCTCGCCGACGTGCTGGAGGTGCTCGCGCCCGATCGCTTCCGCCTGCTCGGCCGCTCCGACGACCTGGTCAACATCGCCGGCAAGCGCAGCTCCCTCAGCCATCTCAATTTCCACCTCAATGCGATCGAGGGCGTGGTCGACGGCGCGTTCTGGAGCCCGCCGGATGCCGCCGATGCCGCCGGCATCACCCGCCTGGTGGCGTTCGTCGTCGCCCCCGCCCTGGGCCGGGAGCAGATCCTCGCGGCGCTGCGCAGCCGCATCGACGCCGCCTTCCTGCCGCGCCGGATCGTCCGGGTCGAGGCCTTGCCGCGCGAGCCGACGGGCAAGCTCACGGCGGCCCGGCTCGCCGGGCTCGCGGCGGCCCAGGGCGTCGGCAGCCAGCGCCACTGACGATGCGAAGCGACGCGGCCATGGAGGTCACGCAGCGGATCGACATCGCCGTCGACCATCCGGCGTTCGCCGGCCACTTTCCCGGTCGACCGGTGCTGCCGGGCGTCGCGCTCGTCGCCGAAGCGATGGAAGCGGCCGCCGCCGACCCGGTGCTGGCCCGGGCGATCGGTCCGGCGCCGCGGCTTTCGGTGGTCAAGTTCCTGGAGCCGGTCGGGCCCGGCGCGTCGCTGGAGATCGCCTTGCGGCTGGAGGCGCGGATGGTCGCGTTCAGCATCGGCGACGCCGGCCGGATCGTCGCCACCGGCCAGTTCGCGCGCGCCGACCTCGACGCCGCGGTGCCGCGATGAAGAGCGAAGGCAGCGCCACCACCGCCGCGAGCTGGGCCGGCCAGCGCGAGCGCAGCAACCTGCCGGCCTTGCGGGCGATGCGCTGGATCGCGGTCGCCGCCGGCCGCCGCGCAACGCGATGGCTTCTGCATCCGATCGCCCTCTATTTCTTCTTCGCCAGCCGCGGGCCGCGCCGCCATTCGCGCCGCTATCTCGAGCGCGCCCTCGGCCGGCCGCCGACCTGGCGCGACGGCTATCGGCACGTCCACACTTTCTGCGCGACCGTGCTCGATCGCGTCTACCTGCTGCGCGAGCAGTTCGACGAGTTCACGTTCGAAGCCAGTGGCAGGGAGGTGATCCTCGAGCCCGCGAGCCGCGGCGAAGGCCTGCTCGCCTGCGGTGCCCACTTCGGCAGCTTCGAGGCGCTGCGCATGGTCGGCGTCGACAAGGGCCTCAAGGTGGCGATGATCATGTACGAGGACAACGCCCGGCTGATCAACGACACCCTGGCGGCGATCGCGCCGAACGCCGAGCTGCGCACCATCCCGCTCGGCCGGGTCGACGCCATGCTGGCGCTGCGCCGCTGGCTGGAGGACGGCGGCCTCGGGGGCATGCTCGCCGACCGCACCCTGCCCGGCAACAACCCGCAGCGCTCGAAGACCGTGGTCCTGCCCTTTCTCGGTGTACCGGCGCGCTTCGCCGACGGTCCGTTCCGCCTCGCCGCGCTGCTCCGCCGCAAGGTCGTGTTCATGGCGGGCCTGTATCGCGGCGGCAATCGCTACGACCTGCGCTTCAGCGAGCTGGCCGACTTCTCGACCGCCACCTCGGCCGGCGAACGAGACGCGCTGATCGGCGCGGCGCTGGCGCGCTATGTGGCGACGCTCGAGGCAATGTGCCGCGAGGCGCCCTACAACTGGTTCAACTTCTTCGACTTCTGGGACGAGGACGGGGCCGATGGGCAAGCCCGAGCCTGATCGCCTCGTGCGCCGGTTCGCGGCGCTGCTCGCCGGCCTGGCTGCGGCCGCCGCCGCGGCGGCAACTTCAGCCGCCGACTTCGACCTGACGCAGCTCACCACCCAGCTCGCCCGCGTCAAGTCGGGCGAGGCGACCTTCACCGAGAAGCGCCGCGTCGAGATGCTCGACCGCACGCTGGAATCGTCGGGCCGCCTCGCGTTCCGCGCACCCGACACCTTCATCCGCGAGACCCTGAAGCCGCGGCGCGAGAAGCTCGAGGTCACGGGCAACGTGCTCACCATGAGCCTGGGCGAGCGCAGCCGCACGCTGCAGCTCGACAGCGCGCCCGAGGCCGCGGTCATCGTCGAGGCGGTGCGCGGCACGCTCACCGGCAACCGCGA
>DATCGH010000013.1:0-2963 GCA_036509055.1 Caldimonas sp. | reverse complement strand
TCAGCCCGGCCGCATCGGCTTGCTCAGGAACTTCGAGCCGTGCAGGACGAAGCGCCAGGGCAGCTCCTGCGACTTGCTGATGCCGATCCGCCGGCCCGAGGCGACGCGGCGCAGGTCGTCCTCGGCCCGCGGCGCGATGCGAAACGGCTGCCGGTCGAGCCTGAGGCCGTTGAGCGCGTGGGTGACGCCGAGCGCCTGGCAGAGCCGGCCGGGCCCCGAGCAGAGCAGGCGCAGGTCATCGAGGCCGCGACGCTCGCGCATCCGCGCGATGCCGTGGGTCGGCTCGAGGGCGCGGATCAGCACCCCGGCACCGTGGCCCGCCGGCATGCAGACGAAGTTGAGGCACCAGTGCAGCCCGTACGAGCGGTAGACGTAGGCCCGGCCGGGCGCGCCGAACATCACCGCGTTGCGCGGCGTGACGCCGCCGAAGCTGTGCGAGGCCGGATCGCTCTCGTCGTAGGCCTCGGTCTCGACGATCCGCCCGCCGACGCCTTCGACGAACACGCTGGCGCCGATCAGCGCCTGGGCGACTTCGGCGGAGGAGGCGTGGAAGTCGATGCGGGCCATCGATCAAGGATAGCGAGGGGTGGTCGATAGAATTCGCGCCTTCTCCGCGCTCGCCGTTCCCGTGTCCGATCGCCGCAAGGTCCTGCCGCAATACCTCTTGCCCAAGCGCGGCCTGACCGCCTTCGCCGGCCGGGTCGCCTCGCGCGAGCGCGGCGCGACGACGACCAAGCTGGTGCGCTGGTTCGTGCGCAAGTACGGCGTCGACATGAGCGAGGCGGCCGAGCCGGAGATCGCCGCCTACGCCAGCTTCAACGACTTCTTCACCCGCGCCCTGCGCGAGGGCGCGCGGCCGCTCGCCGACGCCGACCTGATCTGCCCGGTCGACGGCACGATCAGCCAGTTCGGCCGGATCGAGCAGGACCAGATCCTCCAGGCCAAGGGCCACCGCTACTCGACCACGGCCCTGGTCGGCGGCGACCACGCCCTCGCCGAGCAGTTCCACGACGGTAGCTTCGCCACGCTCTACCTCAGCCCCAAGGACTACCACCGGATCCACATGCCGTGCGATGGCGTGCTGAGCCGGATGATCCACGTGCCCGGCGCGCTGTTCTCGGTCAACCCGACGACGGCGCGGGGCGTGCCCGGGCTGTTCGCGCGCAACGAGCGCGTCGTCTGCGTGTTCGAGTCCGACACCGTCGGCCGGTTCGTGCTCGCCCTCGTCGGCGCGACCATCGTCGGCAGCATGGCCACGGTCTGGCACGGCACGATCGACCGGGCGCGGACCCGACGCGTGCGCGACTGGCCCTACGCCGCCGACCAGGTGGCGCTGAAGCGCGGCGAGGAGATGGGGCGCTTCATGCTCGGCTCGACCGTGGTGATGCTGTTCGCCAGGGACGCGGGCCTGGCCTTCAATCCGCTCTGGGAGCCCGGCCGGGCGATCCGTCTGGGCGAGGCGATGGCGAACGTGACGCCGCGGTCCGCGGCCCGCGCCTGAGGCCGCCGATGCATGCCGCCTTCGTCGATGCCAATCCCGCGCTGCGGGCGATCGCCGAACGACTCGGCCCCACCCTGCCCGGCCTGACGCTCTCGTTCGGCCATCCCGGCATCCTGCCGGCGGCGCTGCCCGAGGCCCTGGCCGGCGCCGCCATCGCGGTCATCGACCACACCGCCTTCCCGATCGAGATCGCCCGCCGCTGCGCCGGCCTCGGCGACGTCGTCTTCCTCGGCACCGGCGCGCGCAGCTACATGGACCCGGAGGCGCTCGCCGAGATCGGCATCGCCGTGCACATCATCAAGGGCTACGGCGACACCGCGGTCGCCGAATGCGCGATCGGCCTGCTGTTCGCCGCGGCCCGGGGCTTCGCGGCGATGGACCGCGGCATGCGCGCCGGCCAGTGGCTGCGCAGCGAAGGATCGCAGCTCGGCGGCAAGACGCTCGGCCTGGTCGGCTTCGGCGGCATCGCCGCCGAGACCGCGCGCATGGCCCTCGGCCTCGGCATGAAGGTGCTGGCCTGGAACCGGACGCCGAAAGCCCATCCCGGGGTCGAGTTCGTCCCGATCGAGCACCTGCTGGCCGAGAGCGACGCGGTCTCGATGCACCTCCTGCTCAACGACGAGACCCGCGGCTTTCTCTCGCGCGCGCGGATCGCGGCGATGCGCCGCGGTGCCCTCTTGGTCAACACCGCGCGCGGCGCGCTGGTCGACGAGACGGCGATGATCGAGGCGCTGGCCTCGGGCCAGCTCGGCCACGCCGCGCTCGACGTGTTCGAGGTCGAGCCGCTGCCCGCAGGCCACGTGCTGACGCTGCTGCCGAACGTCACCCTCTCGGCGCATTCCGGATTTCGCACGCCCGAGGCGAACCAGCGGCTAATCGAGGCGGCGTTCGACCACTGCAGGCGGATCGTCGGCAAGACGCCGACCTAAAAGTCGTATTTGACCCGCATCGTGAACATGTTTCCGCGCCGGGCGTCGATCTTTCCCGCGAGGTAGGCCGCCTGCCAATGGACCTTGGCCGGCCCGAGCGGCAGCGAGCCGAACAGCGCCGGCCCGACACGATGCGATTGCTGGTCCTGCGGCAGCCAGTCGTTCCAGGGACCGAGCTCGCCGAAGCCCTGCACGCCGAAGTGCAGCCAGCGGTTCCAGCGATAGCGCAGCTGCCACTGGTAGCTCAGCTCGGTCGGCCCGGCGAGCGAATTGAAGCCGCGCTGGAGGAAGAGGTTGAAGTTGAGCTGGGTCCGGTCGATGTCGGTCTGGAACACCGGGCCGATCTCGAGCGCGTAGCCCGAGGCCGGGTTCTGTGGCCGCACCAGCTGGGTGTGCACCGCCAGGTCGAAGGGGTACTGGCCCTGCGTCAGCAGCACGTCGTTCTGCCAGTTCAGCGTTTCCAGCCGGGTGGGAAACTTCGACGAGGTGATCCAGCTCGCGAACAGCTCGGTGTACCAGCGGCCGTTGACGTT
>DATCGH010000012.1:0-4995 GCA_036509055.1 Caldimonas sp. | reverse complement strand
AGCCAGAAGACGATCGCCGATGCCGCGAACGCCAGGCCCAGCGCGCCGTAGGCCTCGAACGCCGCGACGGCGAAGACCGCGGCGAGCGCCCAGCCCAGGATCGGGTTCACGCGACGCGCTCGCGACGCTCAGAGCGAGCGGACGCGCTCGATCGCGTCCTCGATCCGGTCGACGGCGTGGATCGTCAGCCCCTCGAAGCCCTTCGCGGCCGCGCCCCGGGGTGCGTTCGCCTTGGGCACGATCGCCACCGAGAAGCCGAGCTTGGCGGCCTCGCGCAGCCGCTCCTGGCCGCGCGGCGCCGGCCGGATCTCGCCAGCCAGGCCGACCTCGCCGAACGCGAGAAAGCCGCGCGGCAGGGGCTTGCCGCGCAGGCTCGACTGGATCGCCAGCATCACCGCCAGGTCGGCCGCGGGCTCGCTGATGCGCACCCCGCCGACGGCATTGACGAACACGTCCTGGTCGAGCGCGGCGATGCCGGCGTGGCGATGCAGCACCGCCAGCATCATCGCCAGCCGGTCGCGGTCGAGGCCGACCGAGAGCCGGCGCGGGCTGGGCCCGCCCGAATCGACCAGCGCCTGCACCTCCACCAGCAGCGGCCGCGTGCCCTCGAGCGTCACCAGCACGCACGAGCCGGCGACCGGATCGCCGTGGGTCGAGAGGAAGATCGCGCTCGGATTGGCAACGCCCTTCAGGCCCTTCTCGGTCATGGCGAAGACGCCGATCTCGTTGACCGCGCCGAACCGGTTCTTGATCGCCCGCACCAGGCGAAAGCTGGAATGGGTGTCGCCCTCGAAATAGAGCACCGTATCGACGATGTGCTCCATGACGCGCGGCCCGGCCAGCGCCCCGTCCTTGGTGACATGGCCGACCAGGATGACGGTCGTTCCGCTCGCCTTGGCCAGCCGGGTGAGCTGAGCCGCGCATTCGCGCACCTGGGCCACTGAGCCCGGCGCCGAGGTCAGCGCTTCGCTGTAGACCGTCTGGATCGAATCGACCACGCAGACCGCCGGCCGCTCGGCCTCGATCGTCGCCATGATCTTCTCGAGCTGGATCTCCGCCATCACCCGCACCGCGCTGCCGGCCAGGCCGAGGCGGCGCGAGCGCAGCGCCACCTGGGCGCCGCTTTCCTCGCCGGTGACGTACAGCACCTTGGCGGCGCGCGACAGCGATTCGAGCGCCTGCAGCAGCAGCGTCGACTTGCCGATGCCCGGGTCGCCGCCGATCAGGACCACGCCGCCAGCAACCAGCCCACCGCCGAGGGCGCGGTCGAGCTCGTCGATGCCGGTGGGCTGGCGCTCGGCGTCGCCGGCCTCGATCTCCGACAACGTGGCCACCGCTTCGCCGGGCGTCAGGCCACGCGACGGGGTGGCGAAGCGATGCCGGGCCGCGCCTTCGTCCACGGCCTCGACCAAGGTGTTCCAGGCGCCGCAGCTCGGGCACCTGCCCTGCCATTTCGGGCTGGTGCCGCCGCACTCGGTGCAGGCGTAGATCGACTTCTCCTTGGCCATGGAGGGATTGTCGGCGGCTTCAGTCGACGACCTTGGCGCGCCCGGCCTTCACTTCCGCGCGCGCCCCCTTGGCCTCGAGGCGTCGCTTCTTGGAGGCGTAGGTCGGGCGCGTCGGCTTGCGCGACAGCGGCACCTCGGCCGCCTTCGCTACCAGCGCGTTCAGACGCTCGAGCGCGTCGCGACGGTTCAGTTCCTGGCTGCGATGGCGCTGCGCCTTGATGACGACGACGCCCTCCTCGCTCAGGCGTCGGTCGTGCAGCGCCAGCAGCCGGGTCTTGACCGCCTCGGGCAGCGACGAGGCGGCGACGTCGAAGCGCAGGTGGATCGCGCTCGAGACCTTGTTGACGTTCTGTCCGCCGGCGCCCTGGGCGCGCACGGCGCTGAACTCGACCTCGGCCTCGTCGACGACGACGAGCGGCGCCGTGCTCACCGGAACAGGTCGGCGACGGTCGCGCCGCCCGGGTTGACCTCGGCCAGCAGCCAGCCGGCGACCAGGCTCGCGGCCACGAGCACGAGTCCGATCAGCCAGGTCTTGGCGACGATGGTCATGAAGGCCGCATCGTGCGCCTTCGGCCGCATGACCCGCCGCGCAATCAGAGCGCCGAAGACGAACTGCACCGCCACCTCGGCCAGCAGGCCCGCGACGCCGTCCATCAGCAGCGCCGGCACCACGCCGGCGAGCAGCAGTCCGCCGAAGAGCAGGACCAGCAGCGCCGGGACGATCAGCAGCGCCGCCGCTTCGTCCAGGCTCAGCAGGTCGGCGATGCTGCCGAGGCCGTCGGCCCAGTCGAACGCGTTGCGGGCACGATCGCCGCGCTGCTCACGGACCTGCTTTTCCCGCTCGAAGTCGACGACGTCCTCGGGCCGCGCCCGGCCGAGCAGGCCGCGTTCCTCACGCACGCTCTGGCTGAAACGGACCAGCCAGATGCGCGTGCCGACCACGAGGCCGAGCGAATACATGACGATCGCGGCGATACCGTAGCGCGCGGCCGGCTGGCGCAGGCCGAGGACGTGCAGGAGGATCCAGCTGGTGGCGAAGCCGAGGGCAACGCACCAGGCGGTGAGGAGCCACGCATGGCGGCGCAGCCGCCGCCGGGTGAGGGCGTTGAGGTCGCGCAGGCTCAACGGACGGCCGGGCCGCGACCGGGCCTCATTCGCCCACCACCCGCACCGGCACCCGTGGCGCGCGCGCACACATCAGCTCGTAGCCGACCGTGCCGGCCGCCTCGGCGACCTCGTCGATCGACAGCACCGCGCCGTCGTCGGCCTGGCCCCAGAGCGTGGCGACGCTGCCGACTCGCGCCTCGGGCACCGGCGTGAGGTCGACCGTGATCATGTCCATCGACACCCGGCCGACCGTGCGTGTGCGCACGCCGTCGACCAGCACCGGCGTGCCCCGGTCGTTGCCGCCCGGCGCCAGCCGCGGATAGCCGTCGGCGTAGCCGCAGGCGACGACGCCGATCCGCATCTCTCGCGCGGCGGTGTAGGCCGAGCCGTAGCCGACGCTGGCGCCTGCCTCAATGGTCTGCACCGCGATCAGTTCGGCGCGCAGGCTCATCGCCGGCGCCAAGCCCCAGTCGGCGGCGCGATGCAGCGGATGGTCGGGCGACGAGCCGTAGAGCAGGATCCCCGGCCGCACCCAGTCGTCGGCTGAAGGCGCGAGGCGCTGGCCGATGCGCAGGGTGGCGGCGCTGTTGCAGATCGAGCGCGGCCCCGGCAGCTCGGCGCTGGCGGCGGCGAAGGCGGCGAGCGAGCGCTCGAGGTCGGCGCCGTCGCCGGCGTCGGCGTTCGCCAGGTGCGTCATCAGGGTGATCTCGGCGACCTGCGGCAGCGCATCGAGACGGAGCCATGCGGCGCGATACGCCGCCGGCGCGAAGCCAAGCCGGTTCATGCCGCTGTTGAGCTTGAGGAAGACCTTGTGCGGCCCCTTCGTCTTGTGCGCCGCCAGCCAATCGATCTGCGCCTCGTGGTGCACGGTGTGCCAGAGATCGAGGCGCGAGCAGGTGTCGAGGTCGCGCGGGTCGAAGCAGCCCTCCAGCAGCAGGATCGGGCCGCGCCAGCCGAGCTCGCGCAGCAACTCCGCTTCGCCCGGGTCGAGGAGCGCGAACCCGTCGGCGCCCTTCAGGCTGGCGTACACGTTGCCGATGTCGTGGCCGTAGGCGTTGGCCTTCACCACCGCCCAGACCTTGGCGCCGCCGGCCGCGCGGCGGGCCACCGCCAGGTTGGACGCGAGGGCCTGCGCGTGGACGAGCGCTTCGATCGGGCGCGGCATCGGGGAATTCTGCCAGCCACGGATCGCCGCCGCCTGTCCGCGGCAGTGACAAAAACCCGCGTGCTATAACCGCCGCCGCACGGGAGACATGGGGGACTTCGTCCACCCACCGCCGACACGAAGCGAATGAAAAAAGGCTTCTACACCATCATGTCGGCGCAGTTCTTCAGCTCGCTGGCCGACAACGCATTGCTGGTCGCCGCCATCGAGCTGCTGAAAACCGGCGGCGCGCCCTCGTGGCACATCCCGGCGCTGACGCCGATGTTCGCGCTGTTCTACGTGATCCTGGCGCCGGTCGTCGGCGCCTTCGCCGACGCGGTGCCCAAGGGCACGGTCATGTTCATCTCGAACGCGATCAAGGTCGTGGGCTGCCTGCTGATGCTGTTCGGCGCCCATCCGCTGCTTTCGTACGGCATCGTCGGCCTGGGCGCCGCCGCCTACTCGCCCGCCAAGTACGGCATCCTGACCGAGCTTTTGCCCAACTCGCAGCTCGTCAAGGCCAACGGCTGGATCGAGGGCCTGACGATCCTCTCGATCATCCTCGGCGTGGTGCTCGGCGGCCAGTTGCTCGGCAACGTCGTCTCGCGACATCTGCTCTCGTTCGACATCCCGGTGTTCGACACCGGCATCTCGAACGCACCGGAAGCGGCGATCGCCCTGATCGTCGCCATCTACGTCGTCGCCGCCCTGTTCAACCTGCGCATCCCGCGCACGGACGCGCCGCTGCAACCGCTCTCGCGCAACGCCGGCGCGTTGATCCGCGATTTCTCGAACTGCAATGCCCGCCTCTGGAACGACAAGCTCGGCCAGATCTCGCTGGCCACCACCACCTTGTTCTGGGGCGTCTCCGGCAACCTCCGGGTGATCGTCTTCGCCTGGGCCGCGGCAGCGCTCGGCTACACCACCAAGGACGCGTCGTCGCTGGTCGGCGTGGTGGCGATCGGCACCGCCGCCGGCGCGATCATCGCCTCGATGCGCATGCGCCTCGATCAGGCCACGCGGGTGATCCCGCTCGGCATCCTCATGGGCGTGCTCGTGATCGGCCTCAACGTCATCACCAACGCCTGGCTGGCGGCGCCGTTCCTGATCCTGCTCGGCGCCATCGGCGGCTACCTGGTGGTGCCGATGAACGCGCTGCTGCAGCATCGCGGCGCCAACCTGATGGGCGCCGGCCGGTCGATCGCGGTGCAGAACTTCAACGAGCAGGCCTGCATC
>DATCGH010000011.1:0-4083 GCA_036509055.1 Caldimonas sp. | reverse complement strand
GGCAGGCGTGCATTGCCCGCCACGCTGCCGATGGCAAGGGCCTTGGCCACGGCCTGCTCGATCTCGCGCTGCGAGCTCACGCCGACCATCTTGAGGAACTTGCGGATGCTGATGTTGAAGTTCTCTTCGTTCATTGCCGATCTCCGTTGGTCATCAAGCCCAAGGTTAATCCTTCCCGGCCTGCGGTCCGGCAAGCCCTTCGCCGCGGTGCTACGCTCGCGGCCGCGATGAAGGCATTTCTGCGCAGCTGGCGTCTGCTCGTCCTCGTGGCCGCGGTCCTGATCGCGCCGCAGGCCGCGCTGCTGCACGCACTGGCCCACGACCTCGAGGGTCGCACCTCGAGCGAGAGCGGTGAAAAGCGTCACCACACGGTCGCCAAGGTCTGCAGCACCTGCCTCGCGGGTGCGCACGCGGGCGGGTCGCTGCCCTCGCGCTTCGAGTGGGCGTTCGAAGCCCACGAGGCCGTGGAACGGGCCGCGACGCCGGCGATCGCATCGCCCGCGCGCCATGCCGCCGTCTTCCAGGCCAGGGCTCCTCCGCTCGCGACGATCTGACTGAGCGTCCCCTGGGGACTCGAGCGGTGCGCTTCCGTCGCGCTGCCGTCATGTCGTTGCGCAGGAGCCTTTCATGTCCTCTGTTCACACGGTCGTCGGCCTTGCCGTGGCCGCCTCGTGCTGCAGTCCGCTCTCGTCCGTCGCCGCGGACGAGGCCGATCCCGCGGTCCAGCTGCAGCAGCTGAAGGATCAGGTCGCCGAGCTGCGCCAAGGCTACGAGCTGCGGCTCCAGGCGCTGGAACGGCGGATCGCCGAGCTGCAGACCGCCGCCGCGAAGCCGCCCGCGACCGTCACGCCTGCCGCGGCGCCGGTCACCGAGCCCTCGCCCCCACCGGCGGCAGCCGCGCCGGCCGCCGAGCCCCCGCCCGTGCCCGTGCCCGCCGCACCCGCGGGCGGCTCGGCCTCGGCGTTCAATCCGGCGATCTCGCTCATCCTCGCGGGTACCTACGCGAACCTGTCGCGCGATCCGGCGACGTATCGCCTGCAGGGCTTCATCCCGAGCGGCGGCGAGGTCGGCCCGGGCTCGCGCGGATTCAATGTCGGCGAATCCGAGCTCGGGATCAGCGCCGCCATCGATCCGATGTTCTCCGGGCGGCTGACCGCGGCCCTGGCATCGGACAACAGCCTCAGCGTCGAGGAGGCCTGGTTCGAGGGCCAGGGACTGCTCGCGGGGGCGACGATCCGCGCAGGCCGGTTCCTGTCGTCGATCGGCTACCTCAACGACCACCACGCCCACACCTGGGACTTCGTCGACGCGCCCCTGGCGTATCAGGCCTTCTTCGGCGGGCCGATCAAGACCGACGGGCTGCAGCTGCGCTGGCTGGCGCCGACCGACCGCTACTTCGAGCTGGGCGCGGAGGTCGGCTCGGGCACGAGCTTCCCCGGAAGCGACGGCGGCCGCAACGGCATCGGCTCGGCGGCGCTCTTCGCTCACATCGGCGACGACCTCGGCACCGACGCGAGCTGGCGCCTCGGCGCCTCGTTCCAGCACTACCGCGCCAACGATCGCCCCTTCGACGACATGAACGCGGCGGGAACGACGGTGAGCAACGCCTTCAGCGGCACGAGCCGCACCTGGGGGCTGGACGCGATCTACAAGTGGGCGCCGGGCGGCAATGCGCGCAGCCGGAGCCTGACGATCCAGGGCGAGTACTTCCGGCGCAGCGAGAGCGGCACCCTGAACTACGACCTGCAGGCGCAGGCAGGCGGGCCTGCGAGCGGCAGCTACGCTTCGACGCAAAGCGGCTGGTACCTGCAGGCCGTGTACCAGTTCGTTCCGCGCTGGCGGCTCGGCGTGCGCTACGACCGGCTGGATTCCGGCACGCCCGAGATCGGCCTCGTCAGCGACGGCACGCTGGCGCCAGCCGATTTCTCGATCCTGCAGCCGGCACGGCCCTCGCGCGGCACGGTGATGCTCGACTGGTCGCCCTCCGAGTTCAGCCGCCTGCGCCTGCAGCTCGCCGCCGACCGCAGCCGCTCGACCGAGACCGACCGGCAGATCTTCCTGCAATACATCATGAGCCTGGGTGCGCACGGCGCTCACCAGTTCTAGGAGAAAGCGCCATGACGCTGCACTTCCGGTTTCTTCTGCTCGCCGCCCTCGCGGCGGCGTCGCTGCAGGCGCGCGCCGACCTCAACGTCGTCGCCTGCGAGCCCGAATGGGCCTCGCTGGCCACGGAGCTCGGTGGCGACAAGCTCAAGGTCACTTCGACGACGACGGCCTTGCAGGATCCGCATCACATCGAGGCGCGGCCCAGCCTGATCGCGCGCATGCGCGGCGCCGACCTGCTGGTCTGTACCGGCATGGAGCTCGAGGTCGGCTGGCTGCCGGTGCTGCTCCAGCAGTCGGCGAATCCGAAGCTCGCGCCGGGTGCGCCGGGCAACTTCGAGGCCGGCCGCTTCATCGTGCCGCTCGACGTGCCGGCGCGGCTCGATCGCAGCGACGGCGACGTCCACGCCGCGGGCAACCCGCACATCCAGCTCGATCCGCGCAACATCCTGAAGGTGGCCGCGGCGCTGAGCGCTCGCCTGGCGCAGATCGACGCCGCCAATGCGTCGCTCTATCAGGACCGGTTCCGCGCCTTCTCCGGCCGCTGGGGCGAGGCGATGCGGAAATGGGAACAGCAGGCGCAGCCCCTGCGCGGCCTGCCCGTGGTCGCGCGGCACAAGAACATGAACTACCTCTGGAGCTGGCTCGGGGTGCGCGAGGTCGCGACGCTCGAGCCCAAGCCCGGCGTCGAGCCCAACGGCGGGCAGCTGAGCCAGCTCAAGGCGCAGCTGGCGGCGCAGCCGGCGAAGATGGTGGTGCGCGGCGCCTACGAGGATCCGCGCGCCTCGCGCTGGCTTTCCGAGCAGGCCGGCATCCCCGATGTCGTGCTGCCCTTCACGGTCGGCGGCAACGACAAAGCGACCGACCTGTTCGGCCTCTTCGACAGCACCCTGTCGCTGCTTCTGGCGGCGGCGAAGTGAGCTGGTCCGCCATCGACCTCTCGATCCTGCTGCCGGCGTTCGCCGCCGGCGTGCTGGTGCTCGCGACCCACGTGCCCCTGGGCGCGCAGGTGCTGCGCAAGGGCATCGTCTTCATCGACCTGGCGATCGCGCAGATCGCCGGCCTCGGCGTCATCCTCGCGGGGATGCTCGAGCTCGCGCCCGGCGGCTGGCAGGTACAGCTCGCGGCCGCGAGCGCGGCCTGCCTGGGCGCGCTGCTGCTCACCTGGACCGAGAAGAAGTGGCCGGAAGTGCAGGAGGCGCAGATCGGCGTGCTGTTCGTTCTCGCGGCCACGGCAGGCATCCTCCTGCTGGCGAAGAACCCGCACGGCGGCGAGCACCTGCGCGACCTCCTCGCCGGGCAGATCCTCTGGGTGAACTACGGCCAGCTCGCGTTCCCACTGCTGGTCACGGTCGCCGCCCTCGCCGTGCTGCGGGCCCGCCGCGACCGTCTCTCGCGGGTCGGCTTCTATCTGCTGTTCGCGCTGGTCGTGACCGCATCGGTGCAGCTGGTGGGCGTCTACCTGGTTTTCGCCACCCTGATCGTCCCGGCCCTGGGCGCCCGCAACCACCCCGGCGGCAGGCGCCTGGCCATTGCCTATGGCGTGGGCGTCGCCGGCTACGCGGCGGGGCTGCTGCTCTCCGCCGCCCTCGACCTGCCCACCGGTGCGATGGTCGTGTGGTGCCTGGCGGTGCTGGCCGCCGTCGCTCATGCGGCGGCGCCTTCGAGACCGAAGGCCGGCGGCTAGAGCGAGGGATCGAACGGCACGATCTGCGAGATCAGCGCCGCGCCATCGCTGAGCAGGAAGTCCTTGAAAGCCTGCGCCACCGGCGGCAGGCGCTTGTGGCGTCGATGGACGACGTACCAGTTCAGCATCAACGGGAAGCCCTGCACGTGGAGCAGGCGCAGGCTCTTCGCCTTCAGCTCCTTGCTGATCGTGTGCGCCGAGAGGAAGCTGATGCCCATGCCGGCGATCACCGCCTGCTTGATGGTTTCGGTGCTCGGAATCTCCATCGCGACCCGGATGTCGCGCATGTGCTC
>DATCGH010000010.1:0-4503 GCA_036509055.1 Caldimonas sp. | reverse complement strand
TCGAGCTGGTCGAGGGGCAGGACCTGTTCGTGCGCGACGGCTACCTCTACATGCGCACGACGCAGGGGCCGCGCCGCGTCGACGTGATCTACCGCCGCGTCGACGACGATTTTCTGGACCCGCTCGCGTTCCGCAAGGATTCGGCGCTGGGCTGCGCCGGCCTGCTCGACGCCTACCGCGCCGGCAACGTCACGCTCTCCAACGCCATCGGCACCGGCGTCGCCGACGACAAGTCGATCTACCCCTACGTGCCGAACATGATCGAGTTCTACCTCGGCGAAAAGCCGATCCTGCAGAACGTGCCGACGCATGTCTGCCGCGATCCGGACGACCTCGCCTACGTGCTCGACCATCTGGGGGAACTGGTGGTGAAGGAAGTGCACGGCGCCGGCGGCTACGGCATGCTGGTCGGGCCGGCTTCGACGAAGGAGGAGATCGAGAGCTTCTGCGCCGCACTGAAGGCCGATCCGTCGCGCTACATCGCCCAGCCGACGCTCGCGCTCTCCACCTGCCCGACCTATGTCGAGAGCGGGATCGCGCCGCGCCACATCGACCTGCGCCCGTTCGTGCTCTCGGGCAAGACGGTGCAGATGGTGCCCGGCGGGCTGACGCGCGTCGCTCTCAAGGAAGGGTCGCTGGTGGTGAACTCGTCTCAAGGCGGCGGCACCAAAGACACCTGGATCCTCGAGGCCTAGTCATGGGGCCCCCACGCTCACTTCGTTCGCTGCCCCCCGCGGGGACGCGGCCGGTCTTGGGGCGGCCCGGCGGCCGGCCGGAAAGGATTTGCTGATGTTGTCACGCACGGCCGATCACCTGTTCTGGATGGCCCGCTACATGGAGCGGGCCGAGAACACCGCGCGCATGCTCGACGTCAACTACCAGATGTCGCTGCTGCCGCAGTCCGAGGCCGCGGCCGAGCGCGGCTGGCGCGGCCTGCTCAGCATCAGCGAGCTCACCGGCGACTTCGCCAAGCGCTACGGCGAGGTGACGCCGAAGAACGTCATGGACTACATGGTGAGCGACGCGGCCAACGGCTCGTCGATCCGCAGCTGCCTGATGGCGGCGCGGGAGAACGCGCGCGCCGTCCGCGGCACGCTCACCACCGAGGTCTGGGAGACGCAGAACCAGACTTGGCTCGAGTTCCAGCGCATGGTCGCGACCGACGCCTTCCAGAAGAGCCCGGGCGAAGCCTTCGAGTGGGTCAAGTTCCGCTCGCATCTGTCGCGCGGCGTCACCGTCGGGACGATGCTGCAGGACGAGGCCTTCCACTTCCTGCGCATCGGCAGCTTCCTGGAGCGCGCCGACAACACCGCGCGCCTGATCGACGTCAAGTTTCACGCCGTCGACAGCGAGTTCTTCGGCTTCGGCTCGGCCACGGGATTGCGCCGCGATCGGCTGGCGATCCTGCAATCGCAGGCGCAATCGCAGGGCGCCGCGGCGCCGAGCCCGACCGCCGCCGCCGACGGCAATGGCAAGGACGTCGAGTTCGACTTCTATCACTGGTCGGCGGTGCTGCGCTCGGTCTCGGGCTTCGAGGTCTATCGCAAGGTCTACCGCAACGTGATCCGGCCGGAGCGCGTCGCCGAGCTTTTGATCCTGCGTCCGGACATGCCGCGCTCGCTCGCCGCCTGCATGCACGAGGTGGTGTCGAACCTGCATCGGGTCGCCAACGAGCAGTCGAAGGACACGCTGCGCCTGGCCGGCCGGCTCGACGCCGACCTGCAGTACGGCCGCATCGACGAGATCCTGGCGACCGGGCTGCACGCCTACCTGACCCAGTTCCTCGAGCGGGTCAATGCCCTGGGCGTCGGCATCAGCCGCGACTTCCTCGTGCCGGTCGCTGCCTGAAAGCCCCTGAATGTCGATCCACGTCGCGCTCAACCACGTCACCCACTACAAGTACGACCGGCCGATCCACCTCGGGCCGCAGGTCGTGCGCCTCAGGCCGGCGCCGCATTCGCGGACGCGCATCCTCAGCTACTCGATGCGGGTCGAGCCGACCACGCACTTCGTCAACTGGCAGCAGGACCCGCAGTCGAACTACCTGGCGCGGCTGGTCTTCCCGAAGGTCACGACCTTCTTCCGGGTCGAGGTCGATCTCGTCGCCGAGATGGCGGTGCTCAACCCGTTCGACTTCTTCCTCGAGCCGAGCGCCGAGACGTTTCCCTTCCGCTACGCGCCGGAGCTCCTGGTCGAGCTCGAGCCCTACCTGCTGAAGGGGGCGGCGACGCCGAAATTCGTCGAGTACCTGTCGGGCATCGATGTCGGCGAGCGGCCGACCAGCGGCTTCCTGATGGACCTGAATCAGCGGCTGCAGAGGGACATCGCCTACCTGATCCGCATGGAGCCGGGCGTGCAGACGCCGGAGCAGACGCTGGTCAACCGCAGCGGCTCCTGCCGCGACAGCGGCTGGCTGATGGTGCAGCTGCTGCGCCATCTCGGCCTGGCGGCGCGCTTCGTCTCCGGCTACCTGATCCAGCTGAAGAGCGACGTCAAGTCGCTCGACGGGCCGAGCGGCACCGAGGTCGACTTCACCGACCTGCACGCCTGGTGCGAGGTCTACCTGCCGGGGGCCGGCTGGATCGGTCTCGACCCGACCTCGGGCCTTTACGCCGGCGAGGGCCACATCCCGCTCGCTTGCTCGCCCGAGCCTTCGTCGGCGGCGCCGATCAGCGGCGAGATCGAGCTCTGCGAAACGACCTTCGAGCACCGGATGTCGGTGCGCCGCATCTGGGAAGCGCCGCGGGTGACGCTGCCCTACAGCGATGCGCAGTGGGCGGCGATCGATGCGCTCGGCAACCGGGTCGATGCCGACCTGGTGCGCCAGGACGTGCGCCTGACGCAGGGCGGCGAGCCGACCTTCGTCTCGATCGACGACCGCGAGGGCGGCGAATGGAACACCGAGGCGATGGGACCGACCAAGCGGATCCTGAGCGTCGAGTTGATGGAGCGCCTCAGGCAGGAATACGGGCAGGGTGGGCTGCTGCACTACGGCCAGGGCAAGTGGTATCCGGGCGAGCAGCTGCCGCGCTGGTCGCTCAACCTCTACTGGCGCAAGGACGGCGAGCCGCTCTGGCACGACCCCGCCCTCTGGGCCGACGAACATGCCGACGAAGGCGCAACCGTGGCGACCGCGGGCGAGTTCCTGGAGCGTCTGGCGATGCGCCTCGGTGTCGATCGCGGCAACGTCTTTGCGGCCTACGAGGACGCGTGGTATTTCCTCTGGCGCGAGCGCAAGCTGCCGAGCAACGTCGATCCGTTCGATTCGCGCCTCGCCGACCCGATGGAGCGGGCGCGGCTGCGCCGGGTGTTCGAGCGCGGGCTCGAGGCGCCGGTCGGCTACGCGCTGCCGGTCGGCGTCGACGAGCGCCGGCCGGGCCGCTGGCTCTCCAGCCCCTGGTACCTGCGCGACAGCCGCTGCTACCTCATTCCCGGCGACTCGCCGATCGGCTACCGGCTGCCGCTCGATTCGCTGCCCTGGGCGGCGCCGGGCGACCTGCCCTGGCTGCACGCCCCCGATCCGACCCAGCCGCTGGCGCCGCTGCCACGGCGCGCGCCGATCCGTCACGACGACGCGAGCTGGCATGCGACCGCCGAGCGGCACGACGGCGTCGCCGACGAGCATCCGACGCCGGGCGGCATGCATGACGTCGCGGCGTCGAGCAGCGGACCGGTCGCGCCCGAGATCGCGACCCCGCAGGTGCCGGCAACGCCGTTGTCCGCCGCCGGGCCCGCGGCGAAGGCGCGGCGCGAGCTGCAGCCGTTCGAGTCGGCCGGCTTCGTCGTCCGCACCGCCATCAGCGCCGAGCCGCGGGAAGGGCGCCTCTATGTCTTCATGCCGCCGACAGCGACGCTCGAGGACTACCTCGATCTCGTCGCCGCGGTCGAGGACACGGCGGCGGCGATGCAGATGCCGGTCATCCTCGAAGGCTACGAGCCGCCGCGCGACCCGCGCCTGCAGGTGCTGCGGGTCACGCCGGATCCGGGCGTGATCGAGGTCAATGTCCATCCCGCCTCGAGCTGGGGCGAGCTGGTCGACATGACCAGCCACCTCTACGCCGCGGCGCGCGAGACCCGGCTGATGAGCGAGAAGTTCATGCTCGACGGCCGCCACACCGGCACCGGCGGCGGCAACCATTTCGTGCTCGGCGGCGCCACCCCCGCGGACTCGCCGTTCCTGCGCCGGCCCGACCTGCTGGCGAGCATGATCTCGTACTGGCACAACCATCCGGCGCTGAGCTATGTCTTCTCGGGCATGTTCGTCGGCCCGACCAGTCAGGCGCCGCGCGTCGACGAGGCGCGCAACGACTCGGTCTACGAGATCGAGGTCGCCTTCGCCGAGTTGCGCCGCGTCGCCGAGGTCAGCGCCGGCGGCTCGCCGCCGTGGCTGATCGACCGGCTGCTGCGCAACCTGCTGATCGACGTCACCGGCAACACCCACCGCGCCGAGTTCTGCATCGACAAGCTGTTCTCGCCCGACGGTTCCGCCGGCCGGCTCGGCCT
>DATCGH010000009.1:0-3241 GCA_036509055.1 Caldimonas sp. | reverse complement strand
TTTCGCGTGCGCACCCAGAATTCATGAAGAAGCTGTTCGCGCAGGAAGTGCCCGAGATCTACGACGGGATCATCGAGATCAAGGCCGCCGCCCGCGACCCTGGCAGCCGCGCGAAAATCGGCGTGATCAGCTACGATAGCTCGATCGATCCGGTCGGCGCCTGCGTCGGCATGAAGGGCAGCCGCGTCCAGGCTGTCGTCCAGGAACTGCAGGGCGAGAAGATCGATATCATCCCGTGGAGCGAAGATACTGCGACCTTCGTCGTAAATGCGCTCCAGCCGGCAACCGTCAGCCGCGTCGTGATCGACGAGGAAGAGAGCCGGATCGAAGTAGTCGTGCCCGACGACCAGCTCAGCCTGGCGATCGGCCGCCGCGGGCAGAACGTCCGCCTGGCATCGCAGCTGACCAATTCGCAGATCGACATTCTGACCGAGGCCGACGCCAGCGAAAAGCGCCAGCGCGAGTTCGTCGAGCGCTCCGAAATGTTCCAGAGCGAGCTCGACGTCGACGAGACGCTGGCCCAGCTGCTGGTCGCCGAAGGCTTCACCAGCCTCGAGGAAGTAGCCTACGTCGAAGTCGACGAAATCGCCTCGATCGAGGGTCTCGACGACGAGATCGCGGGCGAATTGCAGAGCCGCGCTGCCGAGGCATTGGAGCGCCGTGAGGCGGCCGCCCGCGAAGAGCGCCGCAAGCTGGGCGTCGAGGATGCGCTAGCCGAGCTGCCTTATCTCACCGAACAGATGCTGGTGACGCTGGGCAAGGCCAACATCCGTACCCTCGACGATCTCGCTGACCTCGCCACCGACGAGCTGATCCAGAAGAAGCGGGTCGAGCCCCGCCGCCGCGCCGAAACCGCTCCCAAGCGGGCTGAGGACAAGGCCGGCGTGCTGGCCGACTTTGGCCTGACCGAAGAGCAGGGCAATGAGATCATCATGGCCGCCCGCGCTCATTGGTTCGAAGATGAGCCTGCAACTGAGGAGGCCGCCGATGCGGGATCCTCAGAATGATCCGCTAGACGTTCACGTACCCGAGCGCAGCTGCATCCTGACCCGGCGGACGGCGCCGCGCGAGGAACTGATCCGGCTCGCCCTCGGTCCCGACGGCCAGGTCGCGCCGGACGTGCGCGCCCGTGCCCCGGGCCGCGGCGCCTGGATCGGCGTCGGCCGCAAGGCGCTGGACGAGGCCAATGCCAAGGGCAAGCTCAAGGGCGCGCTCACCCGGGCGTTCAAGACCGGTGACATCGACGTCCCGGCCGACCTCGGCGAGCGGATCGAGGCGGCGTTGCGCCAACAGGCGCTGGACCGTCTCGGACTTGAGGCTCGCAGCGGCATGTTGATCAACGGCGCGGAGCGCGTCGAAACGGCGGCGCGCCAGGGCAAGGTGGCCCAACTAATCCATGCCGCCGATGCCGGCGAGGACGGCCGCAAGAAGCTCGACCAGGCCTGGCGGGTTGGCGGCGGCGACAGCCAGGGCTTGGTTTTTCCAGTGGAGCGCACCATCTTGTCGGTGGCGCTGGGCCGCGAGAATGTGGTACACATCGCCCTGACCGATGCCGCTGCCGCAAGGCGCGTCACTCACGCCATCGCCCGGTGGCAAGCTTTCATTGATCCCGATGCTGGGTTAGAGCGCGGCCACGCTGCGCGCCCGGGCTCGGCTAGTAATTTAGTGGACGAAGGAAACGCATGACCGACCAGACGGAAAAGCCCAAGCTGGGTACCCGGCCACCGCTGGGCCTGAAGCGCACGGTCGAGACCGGCAAGGTGAAGCAGAGCTTCAGCCATGGCCGCTCGAATACCGTCGTGGTTGAGGTCAAGAAGCGGCGTATCCTGGGTAAGCCCGGCGAGGCTCCTGCGCCCGAGCCGAAGGTCGAGGCCGCGCCCGCCCCTGCCCCGAAGCCTGCTGCGCCCGCTCCGAAGCCCGCCGCAAAGCGCCCGGTCGACGACATTACCGCCCGCAAGGAAATGCAGGAGCGGCTGCTGCGTGAGGCCGAAGAGGCCCGCATGACCTCGCTCGAAGAAGCGCGCCGCCGCGAAGATCGCTCCAAGCAGGAGCAATCCGAGGACGAGAAGCGCCGGGCCGAGGAAAATCGCAAGGCCGAGGAAGAGGCCGCTCGTCTCGCAGCCGAGCAGGCTGCCGAGGCCCAACGCCTCGCCGCCGAGGCGGCGACCCGCCCCGCTGCCGAACCGGCAGCCGAGCAGGTTGAAGAAGATCGCGAATTCCGCCGTTCCGCGGCGCCGGCTCATGCGCCGAAGCGTGCCGCACCGGCCCACCCCGGCGCCAATCGCGGCCGGGTCGACGAGCGCCGCCATGCCGGCAAGCTGACCGTCAGCCGCGCACTGTCCGGCGAGGACGACAGCCGCGCCCGCTCGCTCGCTGCGCTACGCCGCGCCCGCGAGAAGGAAAAGCGCCACCACCAGGAGATGGGGCCGGCGGTCAAGCAGGTGCGCGACGTGGTCGTCCCCGAATCCATCACCGTCCAGGAACTCGCCAACCGCATGGCCGAGCGTGGCGCCGACCTGGTCAAGTCGCTGTTCAAGATGGGCGTGGCGGTGACGCTCACCCAGACCATCGACCAGGACACCGCCGAGCTGCTGGTCACCGAGTTCGGCCATAACATCAAGCGCGTCAGCGAGGCCGACGTCGACATCGACACGACGGTCGACGTTGACTCCGAAGATTCCCTCCAAACGCGCCCGCCGGTGGTGACGATCATGGGCCATGTCGACCATGGCAAGACGTCGCTATTGGACGCCATCCGTGGCGCCGATGTCGTATCCGGCGAGGCCGGCGGCATCACCCAGCATATCGGTGCCTATCAGGTCACGCTGAAGGACAAGTCGAAGGTCACCTTTCTCGACACGCCGGGCCACGAGGCATTCACCGAAATGCGCGCCCGCGGTGCCAACGTCACCGACATCGTCGTGCTGGTGGTCGCGGCCGATGACGGGCTGAAGCCCCAGACGATCGAGGCCATCAACCACACCAAGGCCGCCGGCGTGCCGATGATCGTGGCGATCAACAAGATCGATAAGCCGGGCGCCAACCCGCAGAAGGTCCGCGAGGAGTTGCTGCAGCACGAGATCATCGTCGAAGCGATGGGCGGCGACGTCCAGGACGTCGAGGTTTCGGCGCTGAAGAAGACCAATCTCGATGGCCTGCTCGAAGCGATAAACCTCCAGGCCGAAATCCTCGAACTGAAGGCCAATCCCGACCGCCCCGCCGAAGCGACCGTGGTCGAGGC
>DATCGH010000008.1:0-5592 GCA_036509055.1 Caldimonas sp. | reverse complement strand
CTGGCGCTGATCACCGGCTGCGAGCGCCGCGGCGCGGAGTTCGAAGGCGGCTGGGTCGGCGCCTCGGCCGAGCGCGGCCATCTGCTGCGCCATGGCCCGCCGCCCGGCAAGTCGGGCAGCGCGCCGACGCCGGCGGCAGCGAAGGGGGTCGGGGCGATCGTCGTCGGCGGCGGCATCGCCGGCCTGGCTGCGGCGCGGGCGCTGCTCCGCGCCGGCGTCGACGACGTCCGCCTGCTCGAGCTCGAGGACAGCGCCGGCGGCAACAGCCGCGGCCATGCGCTCGGCGGCATGCGCTGCCCGCTCGGCGCGCACTACCTGCCGACGCCGGGACCGAGCGCGGTCGAGGTGATCGAGCTGCTCGAAGAGCTCGGCGTGCGCAAGACGGACCAGGGTCGTCCCGCCTACGACGAGCGGATGCTCTGCCACAGCCCGCAGGAGCGCCTCTTCATCGACGGCGCCTGGCGCGAGGGCCTGCTGCCGCCGGCCGAGGCCTTGCCGGCGGAGGAACGCGCCGCGACGCTGGCTGCGTACCGCGCATTCAGCGCCGCGGTCGGCGAGCTCGGCGGCGCCGAGACGTTCGAGATTCCGACCCAGCGTTCGCGCTGGAGTCCGGCGCTGGCGGCGCTCGACGCGACCACCTTCGCCGCCTGGCTCGATGCCCGCGGCCTCGCGGCCCCGGCGCTGCGCTGGTACCTCGACTACTGCTGCCGCGACGACTACGGCGCCGGCGCCGCCCAGGTCTCGGCCTGGGCCGGACTGCACTACTTCGCCAGCCGGCACGGCTTCCACGCGCCGGGACATGACGACGGGCCCGCTGCCGACGGCGGCGACGGCGTCCTCACCTGGCCCGAAGGCAACGCCTGGCTCGCCGAGCGCCTGGCCTCGCCGCTCGGCGAGCGGCTGCTGGCGGGCCGGGTGGCGCTGCGCATCCGCGAAGGCAAGGACGCGGTCGAAGTCGATGCCTGGAATGCGGCGACGCAGGCCGTCGAACGCTGGAGCGCGCCACGGGTGGTCGTCGCCACGCCGCTGTTCGTCGCCGCCCGATTGCTCGAGTCGCCGTCGCCGGCCCTTTCCGCCGCCGCGGCGGCGATGCGCCATGCGCCCTGGCTGGTCGCCAACCTGCAGCTCGACGCTGCGCTCGACGACCGGCCGGGCGCGCCGCCCTCGTGGGACAACGTGCCCTACGGCAGCGCCGGCCTCGGCTACGTCGACGCGATGCACCAGAGCACCCGGCCCTTCGCCGGTCCGACCGTGCTCACTGCCTACTGGGCGCTCGGCGGCAACAACGCGGCCGAGCTCGCCGAGCAGCGCGCGCGTCTGCTGAACGAGGACTGGCGGCTCTGGGCCGGGCGGATCGTTGCCGACCTGACGACGATGCATCCCGACCTGCCGGCCAAGCTGCGCCGAGTCGACCTGATGCGCTACGGCCACGCGATGAGCATTCCGGCGCCCGGCGTGCGCAGCAGCCCAGCGCTACAGGCGCTCGCGACGCCGCAGAAACGGCTGCAGTTCGCGCATGCCGATCTGTCGTCGTACTCGGTGTTCGAGGAGGCGTTCTTCCACGGCACCCGCGCCGGCCGCACCGCCGCGGCCACCTAGGCGCGGCGCCGGGGGACGATAGGATGCGCCACCCGCAACCTCGCTCGAGCCGCGCTCGGCACGCATGAAGAGCAGTCCCGATACGGTCACCTCGCCGAAGCTCGAACGGAGCTTCTTCTTCATCCTGCTGGCCCTTCTGACCCTCGCCTTCGCGGCCGTGCTCTGGCCTTTCTACGGCGCGGTGTTCTGGGGCAGCGTGCTCGCCCTCATGTTCCAGCCGCTCTACCGCAAGTTCCTCGGCCGGATGCGCGGCCGGCAGAACCTGGCGGCGCTGGCGACCCTCTGCGTGATCCTGCTGATCGTGATCCTGCCGCTGGCGCTGGTCGGCATCTCGCTGGTGCAGGAGGTGACCGCGCTGTACGCGAAGGTCAAGTCGGGCGAGGTCAACTTCGGCCGCTACTTCGAGCAGATGGTGAGCGTCCTGCCGTCCTGGATCACCGGCCTGCTCGACCGCTACGGCGTGGTCGATCTGCCGGCGCTGCAGGCGAAGATCGTCGCCGCCCTGACGCAGCGCAGCGAATCCCTCGCCGGGAGGGCAGTCGACATCGGCGGCGAGGCGCTCGACCTGATCGTCAGCTTCTGCATCGCCATGTACCTGATGTTCTTCCTGCTGCGCGACGGCGTCGGTGTGGCCCGCGACGTCCGCGCCGCGATTCCGCTCGCGCCCGGGCCAAAGGAGCGGCTGCTCGAGCGCTTCACCACCGTGATACGCGCCACCGTCAAGGGCAACATCCTGGTCGCCGCGGCGCAGGGCACGCTCGGCGGGATCGCCTTCTGGGCGCTCGGCGTGCATGCGCCAATGCTCTGGGGGGTGGTGATGGCCTTCCTCTCTCTGCTGCCCGCGGTCGGCGCGGCGCTGATCTGGGTACCGGTGGCGCTCTACCTGCTCGCCCTCGGCCAGGTCGGCAAGGGCATCGGGCTGATCCTCTTCGGCGTGTTCGTGATCGGCCTGATCGACAACGTCCTGCGACCCATCCTCGTCGGCAAGGACACGGCGATGCCCGACTACGTGGTGCTGATCGCCACCGTCGGCGGCCTGGCGCTGTTCGGCCTGAACGGCTTCGTCATCGGCCCGGTGATCGTCGCCATGTTCCTTGCCGCGTGGCAGCTTCTGGCGGCCGAGCGGCTCAAGGGGGGGGCGGGCGAAAAGTGAAGACCCGCTCGGTCGTTCCGGCGTAGCGGCTGCTGGCATCGTCGACGCGTACCGGCTTGCCGCTCGCGGCAGCGACCGTCCATCCCGGGTTGGCCTGCTCGAGCAGCTCGACGCTGCTCGGCTCGCGGGTCAGATGGAGGCCGCCGGCAACGATCGCGCCGATGACCAGGCCGGCGATCACCAGCTTGCGCACCAGCCTCTCGGCAAAGGCGGTGGCGGCGTCGAGAGTTTCATGCAGTGGACGCGGACCCCGTCGGAGACTTCCTACGTTCCGGCGGCCGATTGTCCGTCGGACCGTCCACGCGAGCCCCGTGGGCGCCGAACCGGCGCCGGGGATATGCTTCGTCGCCGGCTCATTCGCACCGATGGACGACGAATCCTCCTCCTCTTCCGACCGCATTCGCGAGCTCGAGGCGCGGCTCGTCGCCCACGGCATCGTCCTGAAGACGATTGCCAGGCTGCTCTCGGACACCGCGCTCGCCGAGCTCAAGGCCGCGGCGCAGAGCATCGACGACGCTGGCATGCAGGAGTCGAATCCCGACTTGCACCTGCGCCGGGTGGCCGAAGAGATGTGGAGCATCCTCGAGATGGTCGGCTGAGCCGGCCGCGAGTTCGCGCGCGACCGGCCGGTCGCGTCACCCTTCAAAACGATTTCCCTCCCAGGGGCATTGCGCTCATTTAACGTCCCCGTCATTTCGACCCGCGAGCATGGCCTCCGTCAAGCCAGGAGGTGACCCATGCAAACCGTCTTCGACGCCGCGCCCGCGTCCGCTCGATCGCTCCGTCGGTCCACTGCCGGCTTCGCGCGTCCCGCCACCTCGTTCCGCCTGGAAACTTCCTGGGCCGATTCGATCGAGGACCTGCGCGAAGTGCAGCGCCTGCGTTTCCAGGTTTTCGCCGGCGAAGGCGGCGCCCGCCTCTCTCCGCCGCCGGGCACGCCCCCCGGCCACGATGCCGACCGCTTCGACGCCTTTTGCGCCCACCTGATGGTGCGGGCGATCGGCCTCGGCGACGACAGCGGCGAGGTCGTCGGCACGTATCGGCTGCTGACGCCCGACGCCGCGCGCCGCGCCGGCGGCTTCTACAGCGAGACCGAGTTCGACCTCACGTCGCTCGCGCCCTGGCGTTCGCGCATGGCCGAGCTCGGCCGCTCCTGCATCCATCCCGCCTGGCGCACGGGCGGCACGATCCTCGCCCTGTGGAGCGCCGTCGGTGACTTCATGATGCTGCACGGCCTCGACGTCGCCTTCGGCTCCGCGAGCGTCGCCCTGAGCGATGGCGGCCACGCCGCCGCGAGCCTCTGGCGGCAGCTGTCCGAAGCGCACCTCGCCCCGGTCGAGCGCCGGGTCCGGCCCCTGCGGCCGCTCGCGCTCGAGACGCTGCGCGACGACCTCGACGTCGAGACGCCATCGCTGATTCGCGGCTACCTGCGCTGCGGTGCCGAGCTGCTCGGACCGCCGGCGCACGACCCGGATTTCGGCACCGCCGACCTGCCGATGCTGATGACCCTGGACGGCCTGCCCCGGCGCCATCGCTGCCAATTCCACGGCCAGGCCGACGCCTGACGAAAGGCCGACGTCAGCGCCGCCAGAACGGCTCGGCGCGGGCCGCGCGACGCAACGCGCGGCGGCAACTGTGAGCGCTGACGGCGAGCTGCGCCGTCAGCCAGCCGACGTTGAACCAGGCCTGCGCATCGCCCGCCTCGGCCGAGGTGCGCGCCATCTCCAGGCCGACCATCAGGTCGATGTGCGCGCCGAGCGCGTCCTGCGCCGGCGAGAGCCGCCCGAGGTAGCGCTCCACCCGCTCCGGCTTGTAGAGCGAGCCGGTCAGCTCGCCGAGATAGCGCAGCCGCTTCAGGCGCTTTCGCGCCTGGTGCTGCTCGTCCGGTGTCGATCCTTCGAAGCGCTTGGCGGCCTGCTTCAGATGCTTGTGCAGCCGGTCGAGGCGCGACTCGACGAAGTCGAGCGCGTCGTTCCGCGCGGTGGGGCCCGCGTCGTCCGCGCCGGGAAGTGTCAGGGCCAGGGCATCGAGCAACGCGCACTGGAAGGTGGCGGCCCGCACGACCTCGACCGGATCCGGCGGCTCGCCGGCGCCGGACGACAGGACCGGTTCGGGCGAGCCCGATTCGGCCAGCCGCGCCTGCAGCGACGCGACCACGGTGTTGCGGTCGCGGTAGGCGCCGAGGGCGCGAAAGGCATCGGAGAGCGGCGTCTCCCAGGCCGGCCCGGCCGCAGGGCAGAGCGGCGCGAGCTCGCGCCAGGCGGTGCGGGCGCGGCGGATGCCGACGCGCAGCTGGTGGATCGATTCGGCGGTCCGGTGCCCCTCGCCGATCTCGGTCGCGTTCGCCTGGACCTGATCGAGGCAGGCCTTGAGCACCGCGCGAAAGATCCCGGCACCGCTCATGCCGCGATCCAGCACCGGCGGCTTGGCCTTGACCGGCGGACCCGCGGTTTCGCCGCGCACCAGCCGGTCGCCCCGCGCCGCTTTCGACAGGGTGCAAAGCCACAGACCGTGCTCGCGAACGCCGTCCTGGCCAAAGGCGATCAGCGCGCTCGCCTCACCGCCCTTGAGCTCGTATTCGACCTCGCACACCGGCGCCAGCCCCGCGCCGGCATGGATCTCGCCGCGGTCGAAGGCCACCTCGACGCGGCCGCCATGGGCGTCGATCTCGATGCTGCGGCGCATCACCGTGCAGACGTGCACCGGCTCGAGCCCGGCGGGCGCCGTGCCGCCTTTCGTCAGGACGTCGCGCAGGCGCTTGCCCGCGGCCGTGCCGTCGTGCAGCGAAAGGTCGATGGGCGGTCCGCCGGGTCCCCAGCGGCCCGGCCGCAGAACGGTCT
>DATCGH010000007.1:0-4618 GCA_036509055.1 Caldimonas sp. | reverse complement strand
GCGACGGCCAAGGCGATCAGTTTCTTGTTCATGCGGGATCCTTTCGAGGAGGGGAAATTCAGGCCGGATACCAGAGCGCCGGCAGCCCCGGCAGCGTTCGCAAGACGCGCGCCAGTGCGCCGTCCTGCACCAATGCGGTCGCGCTCTCGATGTCGGGCGCCAGGTAGCGGTCGGTCGGCATCGGCGGGCAGCGCTGGCGCAGCAGCGCGTGCGCCGACTCTAGCGCGGCCGAGCTGGCCAGCGGCCGGAGGAATTCCATCCCCTGCGCCGCCGCCAGCAGCTCGATGCCGAGGATGTGCGCGGTGTTGGCGATCATCGGCTGGAGGCGGCGCGCGGCGAAGGTCGCCATCGACACGTGGTCTTCCTGGTTGGCGCTGGTCGGCAGGCTGTCGACGCTGGCCGGGTGCGCCAGCGACTTGTTCTCGCTCGCCAGCGACGCCGCCGTGACGTGGGCGATCATGAAGCCGCTGTTCAGGCCCGGGTCGGCGGTGAGGAAGGGCGGCAGGCGGGAGACGCCGGCGTCGATCAGCATCGCGACCCGCCGTTCGGCGATCGCTCCGACCTCGGCGATGGCGAGCGCCATCGCGTCGGCAGCGAGCGCCACCGGCTCGGCGTGGAAGTTGCCGCCAGAAATGATCGCCCCTTCGTCGGCTGCGGTAGCTCCGGCGAACACCAGCGGGTTGTCGGTGACGGCGTTCGCCTCGCGCAGCAGCACCAGCGCCGCATGGCGCAGCTGGTCGAGGCACGCGCCGACCACCTGCGGCTGGCAACGCAGGCTGTAGGGGTCCTGCACCCGGTCGTCGCCCTCGAGATGCGAGCGACGGATCTCGCTGCCGGCGAGCAAGGCGCGGTAGTACTGGGCGACATCGATCTGCCCCGGCTGACCGCGCAGCAGATGGATGCGCGGATCGAACGGACCGTCGCTGCCGCGGGCGGCATCGACCGTCATCGCCCCGACCACGAGCGCCGCCTCTAGCACCGGCTCGAACACCAGCAGGGCGTGCAGCGCCAGCGCAGTCGAGACCTGGGTGCCGTTGATCAAGGCGAGGCCTTCCTTGGCCTCGAGCACGAGCGGCGCGATGCCGGCGGCGCGCAGCGCCGGCGCGGCCGGGACGCGCTGGCCCTCGACGAGCATCTCGCCTTCGCCGGCGAGCGCCAGCGTCATGTGCGCCAGCGGCGCGAGGTCGCCCGAGGCGCCGACCGAGCCCTGCGACGGGACGTACGGCACCAGGCCGGCGTTGTGCACGGCGAGCAGCGTCTCGACCACTTCCTCGCGCACGCCCGAGTGGCCGCGCGCCAGGCTCGCCGCCTTGAGCGCGAGCATCAGCCGCACCACCGCCGGCTGCAAGGGCTCGCCGACGCCGACCGAGTGCGAGCGGATCAGGTTCATCTGCAGCGTCGCCAGCTGCCCGGCCTCGATCCGGGTGCTGGCGAGCTTGCCGAAGCCGGTGTTGACGCCGTAGACCGCGGCGTCGCCCTGGGCCGCGCGCTGGACGATCGCGGCGCTGGCGCGGATTGCCGCGCGCGCGGCGGAGGCGAGGGTCAGCTCGACGCCGCCGGCGTGGATCGCCTGCAGGACGTCGAGCGTCAGCCGCCCGGGGTGAATCTCGAGCGGCATCAGGCGCCGAGCATCGGCAAATCGAGGCCTTGCTCGCGGGCGCAGCGGACCGCATCCTCGTAGCCGGCATCGGCATGGCGCATCACCCCGGTGGCCGGGTCGTTCCAGAGGACGCGCTCGATCCGCTTCGCCGCCGCATCGCTGCCGTCGCAGACGATCACCACCCCGGCGTGCTGCGAATAGCCCATGCCGACGCCGCCGCCGTGGTGCAGCGACACCCAGGTGGCGCCGCCGGCGGTGTTGAGCAGGGCATTCAGCAAAGGCCAGTCGGAGACGGCATCGGAGCCGTCCTTCATCGCCTCGGTTTCGCGGTTGGGGCTGGCCACTGAGCCGGCGTCGAGGTGGTCGCGGCCGATGACGATCGGCGCCTTCAGCTCGCCCGACTTCACCATCGCGTTGAAGGCGAGCCCGGCGCGATGCCGCTCCCCGAGGCCGATCCAGCAGATCCGCGCCGGCAGGCCCTGGAAGGCGATGCGCTCCCCGGCCATGTCGAGCCAGCGGTGCAGGTGCGCGTCTTCCGGGAAGAGCTCCTTCATCTTCGCGTCGGTCTTGCGGATGTCTTCCGGGTCGCCGGAGAGCGCGACCCAGCGAAACGGCCCCTTGCCGCGGCAGAAAAGCGGCCGGATGTACGCCGGCACGAAGCCGGGGAAAGCGAAGGCGTTCTTCACCCCAGCGTCGAACGCGACCTGGCGGATGTTGTTGCCGTAGTCGACGGTCGGCACGCCGGCGGTCTGGAAGTCGAGCATCGCCTGCACATGGGTCGCGCAGCCCGCGGCGGCCGCCTGGCGCAGCGCCGCATGCTGCTCCGGGTCGGCCTGCGCGGCGCGCCAGCGCTCGACGCTCCAGCCGGGCGGCAGGTAGCCGTTCACCAAGTCGTGCGCCGAGGTCTGGTCGGTCACCAGGTCGGGCCGGACGCCGCGCCGCACCAGCTCGGGCAGGACCTCGGCGGCGTTGCCGAGCAGGCCGATCGAGACGGCGCGCTTCTCGGCCGTGCATTTCGCGATCCGCGTGAGCGCGTCGTCGAGATCCGTCGCCTGCTCGTCGAGGTAGCGCGACCGCAGGCGAAAGTCGATCCGGCTCTGCTGGCACTCGACATTCAGCGAGACCGCGCCTGCGAAGGTGGCGGCCAGCGGCTGCGCCCCGCCCATGCCGCCGAGGCCGGCGGTGAGGATCCAGCGACCGGCGAGGCTGCCGCCGTAGTGCTGCCGGCCGGCCTCGACGAAGGTCTCGTAGGTGCCCTGGACGATGCCCTGGCTGCCGATGTAGATCCACGAGCCCGCGGTCATCTGCCCGAACATCATCAGGCCCTTGCGGTCGAGCTCGTCGAAGTGCTCCCAGGTGGCCCACTTCGGCACCAGGTTCGAGTTGGCGATCAGGACCCGCGGCGCGTCGGCGTGGGTGCGGAACACGCCGACGGGCTTGCCGCTCTGCACCAGCAGGGTCTCGTCATCCTTCAGCTTCTTCAGCGAGGCCAGGATCGCCTCGAAGCAATCCCAGTTGCGCGCCGCCTTGCCGATGCCGCCGTAGACAACGAGCGCGTCCGGGTTCTCGGCGACCTCGGGATCGAGGTTGTTCTGGATCATCCGGAACGCCGCCTCGATCTGCCAGTTGGCGCAGGAAAGCTGCGTGCCGCGCGGCGAGCGAACCGGTCGGGGCTGGGCGAGTCGGTGAAGGGGCGACAGGTCGGTCATGGCGGCTCCCGCGATCTTGTCTGGCAAGGGTCGAACTCTACTTGTCTAGACAAGCTTAGGCAAGTAGGATGAAGCATGGTCGCCGCCCTCGCCGAAGCGCCGCTCGCGCCCTACGCCCGCGTCAAGAAGTATCTCAAGGAAGGCCTGGCCGCGGGGCGCTGGACGCCCGGCGAGCTGATGCCTTCGGAGACCGAGCTGGTGGCCGAGTTCGGCGTCAGCCGCATGACCGTGAACCGGGCGCTGCGCGAGCTCCAGGCCGAGGGCCTGGTCGACCGATCGCAGGGCGTCGGCACCTTCGCCGCCCATCTGTTCCGCCTGTCGTCCACCCTGACGATCCGCGACCTGCACGAGGAGATCGAGTCGCGCGGCCATCGCCACCATGCCGAGGTGCATCTGAAACGCGAGGAGCGGGCGCCGCGCGAGCTCGCCGAGCGGCTCGGCCTGGCGACCGGCGCGCCGGTGTTCCATTCGCTGATCGTCCACCACGACAACGGCGTGCCGCTGCAGTGCGAAGACCGCTACGTCAATCCGGCCTGTGCGCCCGGCTACCTGCAGGTCGACTTCACCCAGACCACGCCGACCCACTACCTGCTCGAGGTGGCGCCGCTCTGGGAGGCGCAGTACGCGATCGAGGCGAGCGCGCCGACGGCGAAGGAGGCGCGCCTGCTCGGCATCGCGCCCCGCGACCCCTGCCTGGTCGTCGTCCGGCGGACGATGAGCCGCGGCGTCACCATCACCCTGGCGCGACTGGTGCACCCGGGCAGCCGCTACCAGCTCGAAGGCAGCTTCAGCCCATGACGCCACGCCTGGTCGCCCTGGCCGACACACCGCCTCAGCCTTGGCGCAACGGCGGCGGCGTCACCCGCGAGCTGCTCGCCTGGCCCGATGGCGGCGACTGGGCGGTGCGGGTCAGCGTCGCCGAGATCGAGGCCGACGGCCCGTTCTCGGCGTTCCCGGGCGTCGAGCGCTGGTTCGCGGTGCTCGAGGGCGGCGGCGTCGCACTGACGATCGCCGGCACCGAGCGCCGCTGCCGCGCCGGCGACGCGCCGCTGTCGTTCTCCGGCGACGCGCCGGTGGACTGCCGCCTCCTTCACGGCCCGAGCCGCGACCTGAACCTGATGCTGCGCGGCGGGCGAGGCGCGATGCGGCGGGTGGTCGCCGGCGAAGCCTGGGCGCCGGCCGCTCGGCGCTGCGGCCTCTATGCGCTGGTCGCCGGCCGCTGCCGCAGCGATGCGACGGCGACCGACATTCCGGCCGGCAGCCTGGCCTGGTTCGACGAGGCGCCGGTCGCGCTGAGCTTCCTGCCTCG
>DATCGH010000006.1:0-4456 GCA_036509055.1 Caldimonas sp. | reverse complement strand
CTCGGCCTGGTGGAGGGCAGGGACGTCCGGCTCGAGCTGAACAGCCTCGGCCAGCCCCCGGAGCGGCTCGCCCATCGCGCGGCACTGATCGCCCACTTCGAGAAGCATGCCGACGCGCTCGACACCGATGGCCGCAGTCGGTTGCACAGCAATCCGCTGCGCATCCTCGACAGCAAGAACCCGGCGATGCAGCCGATCATCGAGTCGGCGCCGCAGTTGATGGATTTCCTCGGCGCTGAGTCGCTGGCGCACTTCGCCGCGGTGCGCGCCGCGCTCGACGCCGCCGGGCTTGCCTACCGAGTCAATCCAGGTCTGGTGCGCGGCCTCGACTACTACAACCTCACGGTGTTCGAGTGGGTGACCGATCACCTGGGCTCGCAAGGCACGGTCTGCGGCGGCGGCCGCTACGACGGTCTGTTCGAACAGTTGGGCGGCAAGCCGACCCCGGCGATCGGCTGGGGCATGGGCGTGGAGCGGATGCTGCTCCTGCTCGAGGCGGTCGGCGTGGCGATGCCGGCGCCGACGGTCGACATCTATGCCGTCGTGCCCGGCCCGCAGGCGCTGCCCGTGGCGCTCGCGGCCTGCGAGACGCTGCGCGCCGCCGGCCTGTCGGTGCAGATGCACGCGGCCGGCGCCGACGGCTGGGGCGGCATGAAGGCCCAGTTCCGCCGCGCCGACGCGAGCGGCGCCCGCCATGCGCTGGTGTTCGGCGACGACGAGCTGGCGCGCGGCGAGGTCGCGGTCAAGGCGCTGCGCGACGCCGCGGCGCCGCAGCGCCTCGTGGCCCTGGCCGACCTCGGCTCGTGGGCCCGTACCCTCACCGCATAATCCCCGGTTTGCCCGAAGATCCCTCGCCATGGCCACCCAACTCGACCTCGAAGAACAGGAGCAGCTCGACCAGCTCAAGGCGTTCTGGAACCAATACGGGAACCTGATCTCGGGGCTCTTGATCGTCATCGCCGGCGCCTACCTCTCCTGGTTCGGCTGGAACTGGTACCAGCGCGACCAGGGCCTCAAGGCCGGCGCGATGTACGAGGAGTTCGACCGCGCCCTGCAGGCCGCGGACGCCGAGCGCGCCGGTCGGATCTTCGGCGACATGAAGGAGCGCTTCCCGCGCGCCGCCTACACCGGCCAGGCGGGTCTCGCCGCCGCCAAGCTCGCCGCCGACAAGGGCCAGGCCGACGCGGCTCGGGCCGACCTCGCCTGGGTGGCCGACAGCGCTTCCGAGAGCGAGTACCGGACGATCGCCAGGATGCGCCTCGCCGGCCTGCTGCTCGACGAGAAGAAGTACGACGAGGCCCTGAAGCAGCTCGACGGCATCGACGCCGGCGAATTCCAGGCGCTTGCCACCGACCGGCGCGGCGACATCCTCATGGCCCAGGGCAAGGCCGAGGAGGCGAAGGCGGCTTGGGCGAAGGCGTGGGCGGCGATGGATGCCAAGGTCGACTATCGGCGGATCGTCGAGGCCAAGCTCAACGTCCTCGGCGTGGACCCCGCGGCCAGCGCCGCCAGCGGCGCCGGGAGCGCCAAGTGAGACTGCTGGCGGCGCTGCTCGTCGCGGCGGCGGTGGCCGGATGCTCGAACTGGTCGAGCTTGAATCCGTTCGGTCCCGAAATTCCCAAGCCCAAGGAGCTGCAGCCGATCGTCGCACCGATCACCGCTCCCCAGGTCTGGAAGGAAAGCATCGGCAGCGTCGAGTTTCCGCTCGTTCCGATCGTCAATGGCGGGATCGTCACCCTGGCCTCGAGCGACGGCACCGTCGTCGCCCTCGAGGCCGCGAGCGGTCGCTCGGTCTGGCGCGCCAATGTCGGTGCCAAGCTCTCCGCCGGTGTCGGCAGCGACGGCAAGGTGGCGGCGGTGGTGACCCGCGGCGGCGACCTGATCGCCCTCGAGGGCGGGCAGATCAAGTGGAAGAAGGCGATCGGCGCCCGGGTGGCGAGCGCGCCGCTGGTCGCTGGCGGACGGATCTTCGTCCTCGGCGTCGACCGCGCGGTGCAGGCCTTCGACGCGGCCGACGGTGCCAAGCTCTGGCAGGTGCAGCGCCCCGGCGATCCGCTGACGCTGGCCCAGGAGGGCGTGGTCGCCGCGTTCAAGGACACCCTGGTCGTCGGCCAGGGGCCGCGCATGGCCGGCATCGATCCCAATGCGTCGACCATGCGCTGGGAAGTGGTGGTCGGCTCGCCGCGCGGCGCCAACGAGGTCGAGCGGCTCGCCGACCTGGTCGGCCCGGCGCTGCGCACCGGCGACCTGCTCTGCACCCGTTCGTTCCAGGCGGCGGTCGGCTGCGTCGATGCCGATCGCGGTCGGATCGTGTGGACCAAGCAGATCGGCGGCACCGACGCGGTGGCTGGCGATTCGGAACTGCTGTTCGGCGCCGATGCTTCCGATCGCATCACCGCTTGGAAGACGCCGAGCGGCGACGTCGCCTGGACCTCGGAAGCGGTGATGAACCGCGGTGTCGGCGCTCCGGGCGTGGTCGGCGGGTCGGTCGTGTTCGGCGACCGCGAAGGCAACCTGCACTGGTTCAGCCGCGCCAAGGGTGACCCGCAGCTGCGCTCGACCACCGACGGCAACCCGATCTCGGTGCCGCCGGTGGTGGTCGACGGCACCCTGATCGTGGTGACGCGCTCGGGCGGGGTGTTCGCGTTCCGCCCCACCTGATGAAGCCCCCACGCTCACTTCGTTCGCTGCCCCCCGCGGGGGCGCGGCCGGGCTTGGGGCGGCCCGGCGCCCGGCCGGAGGCGCGCCGGCACGCGGCATGAAGCCCGTCATCGCCGTCGTCGGCCGGCCCAACGTCGGTAAGTCGACCCTGTTCAACCGGCTGACGAAGACCCGCGACGCGATCGTCGCCGACTTCTCCGGCCTGACCCGCGACCGGCACTATGGCGACGCCAGCGTCGGCGGTCGCGATTTCATCGTCGTCGACACCGGCGGCTTCGAACCGGAGCACCCGACCGGCATCGTCCGCGAGATGGCCAAGCAGACGCGCCAGGCGGTGGCCGAGGCCGACGCGGTGATCTTCGTCACCGACGTCCGCGCCGGCGTCTCCGGGCAGGACCACGACATCGCCAAATACCTGCGCAGCGCCGGCAAGAAGGTGCTGCTCGCGGTCAACAAGGCCGAGGGCATGGCCGATTCGCCGCTGCTCGCCGAGTTCCACGAGCTCGGCCTGGGCGAGCCGCTGCCGGTCTCGGCGGCGCACGGGCAGGGCATCGGCCACCTCGCCGAGGCGGCACTGCTGGCCGCGCTCGGAAGGGAGGCGTTCGACGAGGAGCCCGAACCCGAGCCGGTCGACTCCGACCCGGCCTCGGTGCGGATCCGCCTGGCCGTCGCCGGCCGGCCCAACGTCGGCAAGTCGACGCTGATCAACGCCTGGCTCGGCGAGGAGCGGCTGGTCGCCTTCGACCAGCCGGGCACGACCCGCGACGCGATCGTCGTCCCGTTCGAGCGCGGCGGCACCCGCTTCGACCTGATCGACACCGCCGGGCTTCGGCGCAAGGGCAAGGTGTTCGAGGCGGTGGAGAAGTTCTCGGTCGTCAAGACGCTGCAGGCGATCGCCGAGGCCAACGTCGTCCTGCTGTTGCTCGATGCCACCCAGGGCGTCACCGACCAGGACGCGCACATCGCCGGCTACATCCTCGAGAGCGGCCGGGCAGTGGTGGTGGCGGTGAACAAATGGGATGCGGTCGACGGCTACCAGAAGGAGCAGCTCGAGCGCTCGATCGTGCAGCGCCTGCCGTTCCTGAAGTTCGCCCCGGTGCTGCAGATCTCGGCCGCCAAGCGCCAGGGCTTCGCTCCGGTCTGGAAGGCGATCGCCGACGCCCACGCCTCGGCCAACCGAAAGATGCCGACGCCGGTGCTCACCCGGCTGCTGCTCGAAGCGGTGCAGCACCAGAGCCCGAAGCGCGCCGGCGCCTTCCGGCCGAAGCTGCGCTATGCCCACCAGGGCGGCATGAACCCCCCGGTGGTGGTGGTCCACGGCAACTCGCTGGAGCACGTGACCGAGGTCTACAAGCGCTACCTCGAGGGCCGGATCCGTGCCCACTTCAAGCTCACCGGAACGCCGCTCCGGATCGAGATGCGCGCCTCGAAAAATCCCTTCGTCGACAAGCGCGGTTGAACCATGGCCTTACTTGGCGCCGAGCGCGAATCGCTGTGTTAAGGTGCCTTGCTCCAGAACACATCACGGAGTTTCAACGTGAGCAACAAAGGGCAGCTATTACAAGACCCCTTCCTGAACCTGCTACGCAAGGAGCACGTTCCGGTTTCGATCTACCTGGTGAACGGGATCAAGCTGCAGGGGCACATCGAGTCGTTCGATCAGTACGTCGTCCTGCTGCGCAACACGGTCACCCAGATGGTCTACAAGCACGCGATTTCCACCGTCGTGCCGGGCCGGGCGGTGAACTTCCAGACCGCGCCGGACACCGCCGAGCAATCTTGACGCGCGCCCCGC
>DATCGH010000005.1:0-3547 GCA_036509055.1 Caldimonas sp. | reverse complement strand
TGGCGCTGCTGCCGGTCGCCGAGGAATACAAGAAGATCCTGCTGGTCGAGCCGGCGGTCGCCGATTCGATCACCGGCGACAAGTGGAACAAGTACATCTTCCGCACCGGCCGCAACAGCTCGCAGGACGCGATCTCGAACGCGGTGGCGCTCGACAAGGAGGGCGTCTCGATCGCCAGCCTCGGCCAGGACTACGCCTTCGGCCGCGACGGCGTGAAGGCGTTCAAGGATTCGCTGAAGAAGGCGAAGATCGTCCATGAAGAGTATCTGCCGCCCGCCACCTCGGACTTCACGGCCGGCGGCCAGCGCCTGATCGATGCGCTAAAAGACAAGCCGGGCCGCAAGGTGATCTGGATCATCTGGGCCGGCGCGACCAATCCGTTCAAGATCGCCGACCTCGACCTGAAGCGCTACAACATCGAGATTGCCACCGGCGGCAACATCATGCCGGCGATGGCTGCCTACAAGCAGTTCCCCGGCATGGAAGGCGCCACGTACTACTACTTCGGCATTCCGAAGAACCCGGTCAACGAGTGGCTGGTCGCGAACCACTACACCCGCTACAAGACGCCGCCCGATTTCTTCACCGCCGGCGGCATGGCGGCGGGCATCGCCCTGGTCGAGGCGCTGAAGAAGACCAACGGCGAGACCGGCACCGACAAGCTGATCGCCGCCATGGAAGGCATGAGCTTCATGTCACCCAAGGGCAAGATGACGTTCCGCAAGGAAGACCACCAGGCGATGCAGTCGATGTATCACTTCAAGATCAAGAACGACCCGGCGTTCGCCTGGGGCGTGCCGGAACTGGTGCGGGAGATCAAGCCCGAAGAGATGGACGTGCCGATCAAGAACAAGCGCTGATCGGGCGGGCAGCAAGTGGGCGCATGGCAACGGCTCGGCCATGCTCGAGACCGAGACCCTGACGATCCGATTCGGCGGCCACGTGGCCGTCGATCACGTCAGCTGCGCCTTCTCTCCCGGCACGCTGACGGCGATCGTCGGCCCCAACGGCGCCGGCAAGACGACCTACTTCAACCTGATCTCCGGCCAGCTTCGCGCCAGCGCCGGCTCGGTGCGGCTGAACGGCACCGACATCACCCACGAGCCGATCTCGCAGCGAACGCATCGCGGCCTCGGCCGCGCGTTCCAGCTGACCCAGCTCTTTCCCAACCTCTCGGTGCTCGAGAACGTGCGCCTGGCGGTGCAGTCGCGCCGGAAGCACGGCCTCGATCTCTGGTCGGTCTGGCTCGACCACCGCGGCACGCTCGAGCGGGCGCGCGCGCTGGTGCAGCGCGTCGCGCTCGGCGACCGGGCCGATGCCGCCGCCAGCAGCCTGCCGCACGGCGACCAGCGCAAGCTCGAGGTGGCGATGCTGATCGCGCTCGAGCCGAGCGTCTACATGTTCGACGAGCCGACCGCCGGCATGAGCGTCGACGACGTGCCGGTGATCCTCGACCTGATCCGCGGCCTGAAGGCCGAGGCCGACAAGATCGTGCTCCTGGTCGAGCACAAGATGGACGTGGTGCGCGAGCTCGCCGACCGGATCGTCGTGCTGCACAACGGCAAGCTCGTCGCCGACGGCGAGCCCGAGGCGGTGATCGCCTCGCCGATCGTCCAGCAGGCGTATCTCGGCCTGGCGCCGGCGGCGGAGGCGGCGTGAGCTCGCCGGGACGCCCCAAGAGCGAACACCGGAGTGCGCAGCACGAAGGTTCGTCTATGAGCGAGGTGCTGCTCTCGCTCTCCGGCGTGCACACGCACATCGGCGCGTACCACATCCTCCACGGCGTCGACTTCGAGGTGCCGGCGGGCCAGGTGACGATGCTCCTCGGCCGCAACGGCGCCGGCAAGACGACGACGCTGCGCACCATCATGGGCCTGTGGAGCGCGTCGCAGGGACGGATCGTCTTCGACGGCCGGCGCATCGGCGGCCCGGCCGAGGGCGGCGCCAAGGGCGACTCGCCGCGCACCCCCGAGATCGCCCAGTTCGGCATCGCCTACGTGCCGGAGAACATGGGCATCTTCGCCGACCTCACGGTGCGCGAGAACATGCTGCTCGCGGCGCGCCAGGCGAAGAACGCGGCCGAGCTCGACACGACCCGGCTCGAATGGCTGTTCTCGCTCTTCCCGGCGCTGAAGAAATTCTGGCTCTACCCGGCAGGCAAGCTCTCGGGCGGACAAAAGCAGATGCTGGCGATCGCCCGAGCCATGGTCGAGCCGCGGCGGCTGTTGCTGATCGACGAGCCGAGCAAGGGCCTGGCGCCGGCGATCGTGCAGAACCTGATCGCCGCGCTGCGCGAGCTGAAGTCGACCGCGACCACGATCCTCCTGGTCGAGCAGAACTTCGCCATGGCCAAGGCGCTCGGCGACACGGTCGCGGTGATGGACGACGGCCGGGTCGTCCACCGGGGCGAGATGGCGGCGCTGGCGGAGGACGACGCCCTGCAGCACAAGTTGCTCGGCCTGTCGCTCGCCACCCATCAGTGAGGACGAGGCGATGAGCGACCTGCCCGCAGCCACCGCGCCCGCCGCCGCCCCGGCCGCCGCCGAGGCGCTGCCGCAGACCCGCTTCGACTTCCTGCCGCTGATCCTGGTGGCGGTGGTCGCCCTCGCGGCCTGGCCGGCGGTCGGCTCGAGCTCGACCTGGCTGACCCTCACCTTCGCCGGCCTGGCGATGGGCATGATCGTCTTCATCGCCGCCTCCGGCCTGACGCTGGTGTTCGGCCTGATGGACGTGCTCAACTTCGGCCACAGCCTGTTCATCGCTCTCGGCGCCTACATCGCCACCAGCGTCTTCGCCGCGACGGTCGGCTGGACCTCGGTCGCCAGCCTGGCGCCGACGCTCGCCGCGGTCGGCCTGGCCATGCTCGCGGCGATGCTGCTCGGCGGCGCCTTCGGCCTCGGCTTCGAGCGGGTGATCGTCCGCCCGGTCTACGGCCAGCACCTGAAGCAGATCCTGGTGACGATCGGCGGCGCGATCGTCGGCGAGGAGCTGATCAAGGTCGTCTGGGGCCCGGCGCAGATTCCCCTGCCTCTGCCCGAGGCGCTGCGCGGATCGGTGCTGGTCGGCGACGCGGCGGTGGAGAAGTTCCGCCTGGTCGCCGTGGTGGTGGGGCTGGTCGTCCTTGCCGTGCTGCTCTGGATGCTGAACCGCACCAAGATCGGCCTCCTGATCCGCGCCGGCGTGCAGGACCGGGAGATGGTCGAGAGCCTCGGCTACCGGATCCGGCGCCTGTTCGTCGGCGTGTTCGCCGCCGGCTCGGCGCTCGCCGGCCTTGGCGGCGCGCTCTGGGGGATGAACCAGCAGATCGTCGTGCCGCAGATCGGCGGCCAGGTCAACGTGCTGCTCTTCATCGTCATCATCATCGGCGGCCTCGGCTCGACCCTGGGCTGTCTGGTGGGCGCGCTGGTGGTGGGCTTGCTGACCAATTACGTCGGCTTCCTCGCGCCGAAGCTGACGATGTTCTCGAGCATCGGCCTGATGGTGGCGGTGCTGATCTGGCGGCCGCAGGGCCTCTATCCCGTGACCAGCCGCTGAAATGAAGCCCCCA
>DATCGH010000004.1:0-17006 GCA_036509055.1 Caldimonas sp. | reverse complement strand
GCCTCCACCGGCGACATGCCCCGGGTTCGCTGCGCGTCGAGGGCGAAGTCGATCATCATGATCGCGTTCTTCTTGACGATGCCGATCAGGAGGAGGATGCCGATGGTGGCGATCAGCGTCAGGTCCTGGTCGAACAGCTTCAGCGTCAGCAGCGCGCCGACCGCTGCCGAAGGCAGCCCGGCGAGGATGGTCAGCGGATGGATGTAGCTCTCGTAGAGCACGCCCAGCAGCACGTAGATGACCAGCAGGGCCGAGACGATCAGGATCGCCTGGCTCCCCTGCGAGCTCTTGAACACCGCGGCATCGCCGCCGTAGCTGGTGATGACCGAGGACGGCAGGCGGATCTGGTCCCGGTATTTCTCGATCTTCGTCGTCGCGTCGCCGAGCGCCGCGCCCGGCGCCAGGTTGAACGACACCGTCACCGCCTGCAGCTGGCCGACGTGGTTGATCGCCGTCGGGCCGACCGAGCGCTCCACCGTCGTGAAGCTCGACAGCGGCACCAGCGCCCCGGTGGACGAGCGGACGTAGATGTTGTTGAACGCGCCCTCGTCCTGCTTGGCGCCCGGAGTGACCTCCATGATCACCTGGTAGCTGTCGACCGCGGTGTAGATGGTCGACACCTGGCGCTCGCCGAAGGCCGAGAACAGCGCCGAGCGGATGCCGTCGATCGAGACGCCGAGCGTGTTCGCCCGGTCGCGGTCGATCTTCAGCGAGGCCTGCAGGGCGCGCAGCTGTGAATCGCTGGTGACGTCGCGGAACAGCGGGTCGCCGCGCATCTGCTCCTGCAGCTTCAGCGCCCAGTCGTTCAGCTCGTCGGCCTTGACGCTCTGCAGGATGTACTGGAATTGCGCCTTGCTCGGACGGCCGCCGAGCTGCAGGTTCTGGATCGGCTGCATGAAGGCCTGGATGCCCGGCACCTCGCGGAACTTGCGGCGCAGGGTCTCGACCACCTTCTTCATCGGCTCGCGCTCGGCGCGCGGCTTCAGGTTGATGAACAGCCGCCCGGTGTTCTGCGAGCCCTGGCCGCCGTTGAAGGAATTGACCGTCGCCACGTTCGGATCGGCGCGCAGGATGTCGGCAAGCCGCGCCTGCAACTGCACCATCGCCGGGAACGAGGTGTCCTCGGACGCTTCGGTCGTGATCCGGATCTGGCCGATGTCCTCTTCCGGGAAGAAGCCCTTGGGCATGGTCGCGAACAGCCACCAGGTCGCCGCCAGCGTCGCAAAGGCCACGCTCATGACGATGACGCGATGGCGCAGCGCGACGTCGAGCGTGCGGGCATAGGCCGCGAGCATCGAATTGAAGCCGCGCTCGAAGGTCCGAACGATCGCGCCCGGCCGCTTCTTGTGCGCCTCGTCGGAGAGGAAGCGGCTGGCGAGCATCGGCACCAGCGTCAGCGAGACGAAGGCCGAGGCGACGATCGCCAGCGAGACGATCACCGCGAACTCGTGAAACAGGAGGCCGATCACCCCCGGCATGAAAAAGATCGGGATGAAGACCGCGACCAGCGAGCTCGAGATCGAGATGATGGTGAAGCCGACCTCGCGCGAGCCGCGCAGCGCCGCCTGGAACGGCGGCTCGCCGGCCTCGACGTGGCGCATGATGTTCTCGAGCATCACGATCGCGTCGTCGACCACCAGGCCCACCGCCAGCGTCAGGCCGAGCAGGGAGATGTTGTCGAGGGTGTAGCCGAAGCCCCAGAGCAGCGAGATCGCGCCGATCAGCGAGACCGGCAGCGAAAGGGTCGGGATCACGGTGGCGACGAAGCGGCGCAGGAACAGGAAGATCACCAGCACCACCAGCACGATCGTGCCGAGCATGGTCAGGGTGACGTCGTGCAGGGCGTCGCGGATCGATATCGACCGGTCGTTGCCGACCGAGATCCGCACCGACTGCGGCAGCTGATCGCGGAACTCGGGCAGCTTGGCGCGGATCGAGTCGACCACCTTGACCGTGTTCGCCGCCGGCTGGCGCAGGATCGCCAGCGAGATCGAGGTCTCGCCGTTGAAGGTGGCGTTGGTCTTGACGGTCTCGTAGCTGTCCTCGACCAGCGCCACGTCGCGCAGCCGCACCGGATTGCCGTTGCGGTTGGAAACGATCAGCTCGGCGAACTCGGCCGCGTTCTTCAGCTGCTTGTTGGCCTGCAGCGTCAGCGTCTGCTGCGGTCCCTCGAGCGTTCCTACGGGCGTGTTGGCATTGGCGGCACGCAAGGCGGCGGTCAGCTCGTCGAGGGCGATGTTGCGCGCCGCCAGGGCGTCGGGCAGCACCCGGACGCGCACCGCGAAGCGCTTCTGGCCGAAGATGTTCACCTGGGCCACGCCGTCGAGCGTCGAAAGGGTGGGCGAGATCAGGTGCTCGGCAAAGTCGTTCAGGTCGGAGAGGCTGAGCGAGGGCGAGGTCAGGGCGATGAACATCACCGGCGCGTCGGCCGGGTTGACCTTGCGGTACGACGGCGGCACGGTCATGTCCTGCGGCAGCTGGCGCTGGGCCCGCAGCAGCGCCGCCTGGACGTCGACCGCGGCGGCGTCGATGTCCCGGCCCTGCTCGAACTCGAGCGTCACCGAGGTGCTGCCAAGCGTGCTCGACGAGCTGATCAGCGCCAGGCCGGGAATCGTCTGGAACTGTTTCTCGAGCTGCAGGGCAACCGAGCTCGCCATCGTCTCCGGGCTGGCGCCGGGCAGCTGCGCGAAGACGTTGATCACCGGGGTGTTGTAGCTCGGCAGGGCGGCGATCGGAATGCTGCGCCAGGCGATCACGCCGGCAACGACGATCGCCGCATTGAGCAGAACCGTCAGCACCGGACGGCGGATGAAGAGCTCGGACAGGTTCATGGCACCCGCTCCGCGGTTACGCCGTAGGGACCGCCGATGCGACCGCCGCCGGCGGGCCCGAGGCGCCGCTGTTGGCGCCGGAGGCCGCCGACGCCGCGCCGCCGCGCCGGCCGCGAGGCATGCCGTCGGCCGGGGCACGCTCGATCACGCTGGAGCCCGGACGCAGGTTTTGCCGGCCGTCGAGCACGACCTTCTCGCCCGGCTTGACGCCGCTCACCGCGGCGTCGGCGCCCTCGGCATAGAGCACCTCCACCGGCCGCGGCGTCGCCTTGCCGGACGCGTCGACGACGTAGACCATCTTGCCGCGCGGCGACTGGATGATCGACGCCTGCGGGATGACGCTCGCGCCCTTCAGCGTCTGCACCGCCAGCCGGATGTTGACGAAGGCGCCGGGCCAGAGGCGCTCGTCCTTGTTGGCGAACTCGGCCTTGACCTTCACCGTCCCCGAGTTCGCGTCGACCGTGTTGTCGACGAACAGCAGCTTGCCGCTGGCGCTGGCACCGGTTTCAGGGAAGGTCGCCGTGACCGTGCCGCCGCCGCCGCGCAGCGCCGCCAACGCCTGGCCGAGGTTGCGCTGCGGCAGGCTGAAGGCGACGGCGATTGGGTCGAGCTGAGTGATCGTCACCAGCGCCGTGCCGCTCGGCTGGACGAAGCTGCCGGCGAAGACGTTGATCGCGCCGGCCCGCCCCGCCGTCGTCGCCGTGATCCGGCTGTACGACAGGGCGACCTGCGCCGCCTCGATCGCCGCCCGGTCGGACGCGACCACCGCCTGCTGCGAATCGACCAGCGTCTGGTTGGTGTCGACCACGCCCTGGGCGATGAAGTTCTGGGCGAACAGGTCCTTGCTCCGCGCCAGCTGCCGCTGCGCGTCGGCGAGCGCCGCGAGGTCCTTGGCGAGCTGCGCCCGGGCCTTGGTGAGGTTGACCTCGTCGTTGCGCGCATCGAGGCTGAAGAGCGGCTGGCCTGCCGTGACGAACTGGCCCTCGCGGATGTGCACCTTGGTGATGGTGGTGGAGATCTGCGGCCGAACGTCGACGCTGTTGAGCGCGGTGACGGTGCCGGTGGCGTCGAGCATCACTTCGACATCGCGCTTTTGCACCGCGACCAGCGAGACGCTCACCGGCGGACCGCCCGCGCTCGACGCGGCCGAACCGGCGGCACCCGGCGATGCGGCCGAGGCGAGCGCGGCATCGCCCGAGGCCGGGCCGCGCATCAGCACGAAAGCGACGGCGGCCACGACGACGGTGACGCCTGCGATTCCCAGGACGAGCGGTTTTTTCACAACCTTGGATTGTGATGGCAGGTCGATATCCGCGCGACCGGGCGAGCCTGCCGCCCGACCATTTTCACGACCGGCCGGTCGAGCCGAAACCGCCGCTGCCGCGCGCGCTAGCATCGAACGCTTCGACCACCCGGAACTCCGCCTGGACCACGGGCACGATCACCAACTGGGCGATCCGCTCGAACGGCTGCACAGTGAAGGCCGCAGCCGAACGGTTCCAGCAGCTCACCATCAGCGGCCCCTGGTAGTCGGCGTCGATCAGGCCGACCAGGTTGCCGAGGACGATGCCATGCTTGTGACCGAGCCCCGAGCGCGGCAGGATCATCGCCGCCAGGCCCGGATCGGCGATGTGGATCGCCAGGCCGGTGGGAATCAGCTGCGCCTCGCCGGGCGCGAGCACGAGCGGCGCCTCGAGGCAGGCGCGCAGGTCGAGGCCGGCGCTGCCGGCGGTCGCATAGGCGGGCATCTGCCCGGCGATGCGCGGATCGAGGATGCGGACGTCGACCGGTATCGGCATGGCCCGGCTCAGGCGCCACGCGGCAATCGCGCCGCGATCTCGGCGACCAGCTGACGGGCCAGCGTCAGCTTGTCGGCCCGGGCCAGTTCGCGCTCGCCGTTTGCATCGACAAGCGTCAGCGCGTTGTCGTCGCGGCCGAAGGTCTGCGGCCCGAGGTTGGTGACGATCAGCGGCACCTTCTTCTTCGCCAGCTTCTCGCGCGCATGCTTCACCAGGTCGTTGCTCTCGGCGGCGAAGCCGACGCAGAACGGCGGCTTCGGCAGACGCGCGACCGCTGCCAGGATGTCGGGGTTCTCGACCAGCTCGAAGCTCGGCACCGCCCGGCCTTCGGCCTTCTTGATCTTCGCCTCGGCGACGCCGGCGACCCGCCAGTCGGCGACCGCGGCGGTAGCGACGAAGACATCGCTCGTCGGCGCCGCCGCGAGGGTCGCGGCGTGCATCTCGACCGCGGTGGTGACGTCGAGCCGGGTCACGCCGCGCGGCGTGTCCAGGCTCACCGGCCCGGCGATCAGGGTCACGTCGGCGCCGGCGTCGGCGGCGGCACGGGCGATCGCGAAACCCATCTTGCCGCTCGACCGGTTGGTCAGGCCGCGCACCGGATCGATCGGCTCGAAGGTCGGGCCGGCGGTGACGAGGACGCGTTTGCCGGCGAGCAGCTTCGGCTGGAAGAAGGCGATCAGCGCGTCGCGCAGCTCGGCCGCCTCGAGCATCCGGCCGTCACCGATCTCGCCGCAGGCCTGGTCGCCGCTGCCGGGGCCGAGGACGGTGGTGCCGTCGGCGGCGAGCTGGGCGAAGTTGCGCTGGGTGGCAGGATGGGCCCACATCTCGCGGTTCATCGCCGGCGCCACCAGCAGCGGGCAGCGCTCGATCGGCCGCGCCAGGCAGGCCAGCGACAGCAGCTCGTCGGCGCGGCCGTGGATCAGCTTGGCGATGAAGTCGGCGCTCGCCGGGGCGATCAGGATGGCGTCGGCCTCGCGCGTCAAGTTGATGTGCGCCATGTTGTTGTGGTCGCGCGCGTCCCACTGGCTGGTGAACACCGGGCGGTTGGAAAGCGCCTGCAGGGTCACCGCGGTGATGAAGTGCTCGGCCGCCTCGGTCATCACCACCTGCACCGTCGCGCCCGCCTTGACCAGCTCGCGCACCAGCTCCGCCGCCTTGTAGCAGGCGATGCCGCCCGACAGACCGAGCACGATGTGCCGGCCGGACAGAGCGGTGGATGAAGGCGTCGGTTCGGGGGAAGCCACTGGGCCGGGATTATCGATGCGGCCGCCGCCGGGCGCTCAGGCCTTGCGGGCGCCGCCCAGCAGCGGCTCGAGCAAGCCCTTGGCGACGCTGCCCATCCAGTCGAGGTCGCCGACGACGATCGAGCTCGGCTTGCCGTTGCGGCCGATCAGCACCGTGCTGGGGAAGACGCGCGGCGTCCAGTCGCTGGCGGCGTCGCCTTCGGGATCGAGCAGGATCGTCGCCTTGAACGGCATGCGCTCGAGGAATTGGCGGATCGTCTCCGCCGACTCCTTGTAGTTGATGGCGCAGAGCACCAGCCCCTGCGGCTTCAGCTTCAGCGCCATGGCATCGAGCGACGGCATCTCCAGCCGGCAGGGCTCGCACCAGGTGGCCCAGAAGTTGAGCACCACCACCTTGCCGGCATGCGCTTCGAGCTTCCAGGGCTTGCCGTCCAAGTCGGAGACCTCGAGCTCGGGCACGGGCCTTGCCGCGGGCCACGGCTTGACCGTATGGGCCGCGAGCGCACGCCCCGCCATGCACAACGAGGCGCCGGCCGCGGCCGCGACGCCGAGCGCGCGACGGCGGGTGACGGATGGCGTCGGGTTCGGCGGGCGCATCCCTGCATTCTGGGCGATACCGCGATATGGTGTCGGGCCGCGCAACGGCCCCGCACGATGACCGAAAGGCCACGATGACCGATTCCAGATCACCGCGCTTCCTTCAGGGCGACATCGCCGACGCCGGGCCGGAAGGGGCGCGCGCCGCCCTGCTCTCGCCAAGGCCGCGAATCGCCCCGAAGTACTTCTACGACGCCCTCGGCTCCCGGCTGTTCGAGGCGATCACCGAGCTGGCCGAGTACTACCCCACCCGCACCGAAGCGGCGATCTTCGCCGCTCGCGGCGCCGAGCTCCGCGCCGCCTTCGGCACGGGCTCGATCCTGATCGATCTCGGCGCCGGCAACTGCGCCAAGGCCGTCAGCCTGTTCCCGGTGCTCGAGCCAAAGCGCTACGTCGCGGTCGATGTCTCGGTCGAGTTCCTGCGCGAGGCCTTGCAGCGGGTGCAACGCCAGAATCCGCAGCTCGAGGTGGTCGGGCTGGGCCAGGACTTCTCCGCCGGCCTCGACCTGCCCGCCGACCTGCTCGAAGGCGGCAAGCCGCTCTTCTTCTATCCCGGCTCGAGCATCGGCAACTTCACCCGCGACGAGGCCTACTCCTTCCTGCGCCGGATCCATGCCCGCGCCGCCGGCGGCGGCATCCTGATCGGCGTCGACCTGGTCAAGCCGCGCGCCGTGCTCGAGGCCGCCTACGACGACGCCCTCGGCGTCACGGCGGCGTTCAACCTCAATGCGCTGCGCCACCTCGACGCGGCGATCGGCAGCGACTTCGCGCCACGGCAGTGGCGGCACATCGCCTTCTACGACGAGGCCGCATCGCGGATCGAGATGCATCTCGAGGCGCGTCAGGCGCTGGTGGTGCGCTGGCCGGGAGGCGAACGGCGCTTCGCCGCCGGCGATCGCATCCACACCGAGAACTCCTACAAGTACACGGTCGAGGGCTTCGCCTCGCTGCTGCGCGATGCGGGCTTTCGCAACCCGCAGGCCTGGACCGACGCGAACGACTGGTTCGCGGTCTTTCGCGCGGTCGCCTGAGCCGCGCTGGCCGGGCCGCGACACGTGCCGCCCTTCCTTCCGTGATGCCCGCCGGCGAGGCGCGTGCCGGCGGCGGCAGCAACTACCTGCTGTTCGCCGTCATGTCGCTGATCTGGGGCTCGACCTGGATCGCAGCCAAGGCGGGGGTCAGCGAGACGCCGCCTCTCTTCTTCGCCACCGCCCGGTTCGTGGTCGCGATCGCCTGCCTCGCGGCATTCGTGCGCGGCTTCGGCGCGGCCTTCGCGCCGGCACTGCGCGGCCGGGTCGTCGTCTCCGGCCTGCTCGTCAACGCCGGCACCTATGGCCTCTTGTTCTGGGGCATGCAGAGCGTCGCCTCCGGCGTCGCCGGCCTGGTGAACCTGGCGCTGATTCCGGTGGGGCTGCTCGGCCTCTCGGTCCTCTCCGGGCAGGAGAAGGCCGGCTGGCGCCACGCCGTGGCGCTGCTGCTCGGCAGTGCCGGCCTGGTGCTGGTGTTCTGGCGCAACGCCGGCTTCGGCGGCGGCCGGGGCGAATGGCTGGGTGTCGCGGCGATCGTCGCCGGCACCTTCTGCTACTGCCTCGGCGCGGTGCTGTCGCGGCCCCTCCTGCAGACGCTCGCGCCGCTGCAGCTCACGACCGCCCAGGCGATCGTCGGCGTGCTCGCCCTCGCCGCCTTGAGCCTGGCCTTCGAGACGGTGACGGCCGCGACCTTTCGTGCCCTGCTGACGCCGAAGCTGATCGCCGCGCTGCTCGCGGTCTCGCTCCTGGGCACCATCGTCGGCTACTCGATCTACCTGCGCCTGCTGCGCGTCTGGGGCGCGTTTCGCGCCGGCCTCTATGCCTTCGTTTCGCCGGTGGTCGCGCTCGCCGCCGGCGCACTGGCGTTCGGCGAAAGCATCGGCTGGCGCGAGCTCGTCGGCGCGGCGACGATGCTTGCCGGCGCCGCGGTGGCGATGCGGCGGCCGGCGAGCGTCGCCCCGATCACGGCGATCGATGGCGGCCGATGAACTCGAGCAGGCGCACCTGCGAGGCCCGCCAGGCCGCGGCGTTGCCGCCGACGTGAACGCCCTGGCCGGGGTTGACGCCGTTCGGCACGTCCGTTCGCAGGCGCACCGGCGCATCGCTGTCGAAGCCGTGGTACGCGCCGGCGTAGCCCTCGATCTCCGGGGCCACCCCGCCGGCCTCGCGCGCCAGGGCGCGGCACGGCGCCGCCGCGGTCCAGTCGTCGGCCTGGCCGACCAGCATCAGGAGCGGCGCCACCGCTTCGTAGCCGCGCTTCAGGTCGGCCTCGCAGCCGGGATAGAAGGCGACCGCGAAGGCCGGCTGCACCAGCGCTGAGGCGACGTCCCGATGACGCAGGTTGGTCGCCGCGAGCACGGTGCTGCCGCCGTTCGACCAGCCGACCAGGCCGATGCGCCGCGGATCGACATCGGCCCGCTCGGCCAGGTAGGCGACGGCGCCGAGCGCATCGAGGCGGCGGTTCGACTGGGTGACGCGCCGCGAGCCGCTGCGCTGGGTGCAGAGCTCGACCTCGTAGCGCGGCGTCAGCGAGTCGACCACCAGGGCCGAATAGCCGGCGCGGTTGAAGAGGGCCGCGTAGTCCCGCATCCGCTTGGCGAGCTGGCCGCGCCGGTCGAGAGCGCCGCCGCAGCCGTGGAACAGCGCCACGGCCGGTGCCGGCGCGCCCGCGCCGGCGGTCGCAGCCGGAAACCACAGGCCGGTGAGGACGACCGGCGCATTGGCCGCGCCGTCGAGGCTGGGAAACGAGACCCGCTCCTCGGCGCCGGCGCGAAGCGAAGCCGCCAGCGCCAGGCAGAGCGCGAGCGCGCGCGCGATCCTCACGCCGGCAGATCGCCGGCATCCGCCGGACGGGGAGCGATGGTCGGCGGCGCCGGATGGATCCGAGCCATCGAGAGGGCGTCGACGAGCTGGCCGTCGCGCATCGCGTAGCCGCGAAACCGTCCCTCGATCTCGAAGTCGAACCTGCGATAGAGCGCGATCGCCCGGGCGTTGTCGACATAGACGGTGAGCTCGAGTCGGAGCAAGCCGAGCCAGCGATCGGCGTAGTCGCACATCGCCTGCATCAGCGCCGTGCCGACGCCCTGCCCTTGCGCCTCGGGGGCGACGGAGAGGCCGAGCATCGCGACATGGCGGCGGCGCACCTGCTGCGGCAACGCCATCGGATGCAGGCCGCTGTTGCCGACGATGGCGCCGTCGCGCTCGGCCACGAGGATCAGGTCGACCTTGCCGGCGGCGGTGCTTTCGGTCAGGCGCTCGCGCCAATGGTGCTCGTTGTTGAACGGCAGCTGCATCAGGCCGGGATAGACCGCGGGGTCGCTCATGATGCGGGCGTATCCGGCCGCGTCGGCCGGGGTGGCGCGGCGGATCGTGATCGTCATCGGCTCGCTCCCTTCCTGATCGCTTCGTAGTGCAGGAACACCTCGTCGCCGATCGGCTCGGCGGCGACCAGGCGGAAACGTCGCAACTCGGCGAGGTCGAAGCCGGGCCCGTCGGCGAGGCTCGGCGCGTCGCCGCCGACGACCAGCGGGCACAGGGTCAGGAACATCTCGTCGATGGCGTCGGCGGCGAGGAACTGGAACAGCAGGTCGCCGCCGGCCTCGACCAGGAGACGCTCGGCACCGCGCCCGGCGAGCTGCTCGAGGATCCAGGCGACCGGCAGGTCGGCGCCTTCGCCGGCCCAGCCTTCGGCCTCGGCCGCGGCAGGGAGCCGCCGACCGGCTAGCGACGACGCCCGAGTGAGCAGCAACGGCCGGGTCGCCGGCTCGGTGAAGAACTCGGCCTCCAGCGGCAGTTCGAGCGAGCGGCTGACGACCACGTTCCACGGCCGGCCACGCAGCTTCGCCCGATCGGCGGCGTCGGGCAGTGCCGGGTGGGGCCAGTTTCGGAACGTGGCGCCCCCGACCAGCACCGCGTCGGCTTCGGCGCGCAGCCGGCTCATGCAGGCATGGTCGCGCTCGCTGCCGAAGAAGGCGAAGCGGCGTTCGCGCGTGTTGATGCGCCCGTCGAGCGAGATCGCGGTGTTGCTGACGACCTTCATCGGCCCCGCGTGATCTGCACCCCCGCCCATTCGAGGCCCTGCACCGGCGGCCGCTTCTTCACCGAGATGGTGACGTGGTGCACCAGCGGGTTTCTGAGCGCCACCTCCGCGAGCTCCTCGGCGACGCGCTCGATCAGCAGGTACTCCCGGCCCTGCACCGCATCGATCATGTCGCCGGCGAGGCGGTAGTCGACCGTCTGCTCCAGGTCGTCGGCGACACCGGCCTCGCGCAGCGAGGCGCAATACAGGCGCACGCCGACGCGCAGCGATTGCGGCGTGGCCCGTTCCGGATCGCTGCAGCCGACGCGGCACGGCACCTCCAGCCCTTCGAGGAAGAGCATGTCCATCGCCGCGTCGGGATTCAATGGACCCTCCGCGCTTCACACTCCGGGATGAGCGCCGGCGAGCGGCCCGGCGCGCTCATGCCCGCTCCTCCACCCAGCCGGGCACCGAGGCCAGCGCCTCGGCCAGGCGAGACGGATCGGTGCCGCCGGCCATCGCCATGTCGGCCTTGCCGCCGCCCTTGCCGCCGACCTGCGCGGCGACGAAGTTGGCCAAGTCGCCGGCCTTCACCCGGCCGGTGCTGTCGGCGGTGACGCCGGCGGCGATCTGCACCTTCGCGCCCTCGACCGCGGCGAGAACGACGACCGCGGTCTTCAGCTTGTCCTTGAGCTTGTCGAGGGTATCGCGCAGGGTCTTGGCATCGGCGCCGTCGAGCCGGGCCGAGAGCACCTTCAGGCCCTTGACGTCGACCGCCTGGGCGGCGAGATCGCCGCCTTGCGACGAGGCGAGGCGGCCTTTCAGCGCCGCAAGCTCCTTCTCGAGCGCCTTGACGTGCTCCAGCACCTGGCCGACCCGCGCCGGCACCTCGGCCGGGGCCGAGCGCAGCGCGCCGGCGAGGCGCTGCACCGTGCCTTCGAGCGACTGCAGGTAGGCGAGCGCGTTCTCGCCGGTGACCGCCTCGACCCGGCGCACGCCGGCGGCGACGCCGCCCTCGGCGACGATCTTGAACAGGCCGATGTCGCCGGTGCGCTCGACGTGCGTGCCGCCGCAGAGCTCGCGGCTCGAGCCGATGTCGAGCACCCGGACCTCGTCGCCGTACTTCTCGCCGAACAGCATCATCGCCCCGAGCTTCTGCGCCTGGTCGATCGGCATCACCCGGGCGCTCGTCGCATGGTTCTGCAGGATCTCGGCATTGACGAGCTGCTCAACCTTGCGGATCTGCTCGTCGGTCAGCGGCGCGTTGTGCACGAAGTCGAAGCGGGTGCGCTCGGCATCGACCAGCGAGCCCTTCTGCTGCACATGCTCGCCCAGCACCTCGCGCAGCGCCTTGTGCATCAGGTGGGTGGCGCTGTGATTGCGCACCGTGCGGGCGCGCCGCTCGACGTCGACCTTGGCGTCGAGCCGGTCACCGACCTTGATCTCGCCTTCGACGATGCGGCCCTCGTGGCCGAACACCGCGGCCTGGATCTTCACGGTGTCTTCGACCAGGACGCGCGAGGTGGCGTTGCGCAGCTCGCCGCTGTCGCCGACCTGGCCGCCCGATTCGGCATAGAACGGCGTGTGGTCGAGGACGATGACGGCATCGTCTCCGGCCCGGGCCGAGCTCGCGGCGCTGCCGTCGACATAGAGCGCAAGCACCGTGGCGCCGTCGCGGGCGAGCTGCTCGTAGCCGTGGAAGGCGGTCGCGCCGCCGCTGTATTCCAGCCCCTGCGCGACCTTGAACTTGCCGGCGGCGCGGGCCTGCTCGCGCTGCCGCGCCATCGCCACCTCGAAGCCGGCGGTGTCGACGGCGACGCCGCGCTCGCGGCACACGTCGGCGGTGAGGTCGAGCGGAAATCCGTAGGTGTCATGCAGCTTGAAGGCGACGTCGCCGCCGAGGACGCGACCGTCGCCCGAGGCCGGCAGCGCGGCGATCGCCGCCTCCAGGATCTCCATGCCGTTGGCGATCGTCTGGAAGAAACGCTCCTCCTCCTGGCGCAGCACGTCGGTGGCGCGCTGCTGCTCGCGGCGCAGCTCGGGATAGGCATCGCCCATCTCCGTCGCCAGCGCGGCCACCAGCTTGTGGAAGAAGGGCTTCCTGGCGCCGAGCTTGTAACCGTGGCGGATCGCCCGGCGGGTGATCCGCCGCAGCACGTAGCCGCGGCCCTCGTTGCCCGGGATCACGCCGTCGACGACGGTGAAGGTGCAGGCGCGGATGTGGTCGGCGATGACCTTGAGCGACGGCGAGTCCTTGTCGCTGTCGCCGCCGCCGGCCTCGTCGACCCGCTTCTTCGCGGCCGCGAGCAGGGTGACGAACAGATCGATCTCGTAGTTCGAGTGCACGTGCTGAAGCACCGCCGTCAGCCGCTCCAGGCCCATGCCGGTGTCGACGCTCGGCTTGGGTAGCTTGTGCATCACCCCCGCGTCGTCGCGATTGAACTGCATGAACACGTTGTTCCAGATCTCGATGTAGCGGTCGCCGTCCTGCTCCGCCGAGCCGGGCGGCCCGCCCGCGACCTCGGGGCCGTGGTCGTAGAAGATCTCCGAGCACGGGCCGCACGGGCCGGTGTCGCCCATCATCCAGAAGTTGTCCGATGCGTAGCGCGCGCCCTTGTTGTCGCCGATGCGCACGATCCGCTCGGCCGGCAGGCCGATCTCGTTCCTCCAGATGTCGTAGGCTTCGTCGTCCTCGGCGTAGACGGTCGCCCAGAGCTTGTCCTCGGGCAGCTTGTAGACCACGGTCAGCAACTCCCAGGCGTACTTCAGCGCATCCTTCTTGAAGTAGTCGCCGAAGCTGAAGTTGCCCAGCATCTCGAAGAAGGTGTGGTGGCGCGCGGTGTAGCCGACGTTTTCCAGGTCGTTGTGCTTGCCGCCGGCGCGGATGCACTTCTGCGCGGTCGCGGCGCGGACATAGGAGCGCTTGTCGAAGCCGAGGAAGACGTCCTTGAACTGGTTCATCCCGGCGTTGGTGAACAGCAGGGTCGGATCGTCGCCCGGCACCACCGGGCTGGAGGCGACCACGGTGTGGCCCTTCGACTCGAAGAACTTCAGGAACGTGGAACGGATTTCAGCGGCTCTCATCGGGATGCAAGCGTCTCACAGGGGGGAGCGGCGCGGGGGCGCGGCGAAGCCGCAATGGTAGGGGTGGTTGAGGTTCTTGCCTGTTTACGAGCCATTCGAGGGTGGGCTTGGGATCCCGGGTCACGCTGGAACGGAGCGGCGGGGCACCCCGCTCCGCTCATGTCCCCCGATCCGAAGCTGTGCGCCGAATCTCCTCCTTTACTTCGCTGCGCAGAGCGCCCCACCGCCCCGTTCCGGCCCCACCCGCGGTTCTCTTCGTGGGCGGCGACCGGTCGCCAGGCCCGCGCTTCGGCGACTCAGGCTTCGTCGTTGGCGGCGATCCGCAGGTCGCCGGCCGGATCCTGGATCGCCGCGGGTCCGGCGTGAGTCAGCGCCGGGGCCACGGCCGCCAGGGCGAGGGCGCGCCGGAGCAGCCGTTCGGCCTGGTTGCCGTCCTGCGGGAAGTAGGCGATGCCGAGGGCCACCGAGACCGCGTGCTCCCTGCCTCCCACCTGGATCGGTGCGGCGATCGCCGCACCGACTTTCTCGGCGACGCGGGCGGCATCGGCCGACGTCAGCAGGGTGCCGAGAAGGACCGCGAAGTTCTCGCCGTCGATCGCGGCGACGACGTCGCTCGCGCGGACGCCCGCGCGCAACCGGACCGCGATCTTGCGGCACAGCAGCTCCGCCTCGGCGGCAGCGTCGGCCGGCAACTCGATCCGCAGGGCCAGCACCGCCATCGGCGACGGATCGCGTTCGCGCAATGCGAGCAGCTGGCTCAGGTGCTCCACCAGCTGGCGGCGATGCGGCAGGCCGGTACCCGGGTCGGTGGCGTAGGCCGGCTGGCGGCCTTCGCCGCGCCGGCGCCGCTCGACCGCGAACCGCAGCCTTCGCCAGCCCGCCGCCCCGAGCAGTTCGTCGGGGCCGAGCACGTCCTCGGCGCCGCTGCGCAGCCAGCCGAGGGTGTGTTCGGCATCGGGCTCGACCACCACGACGACGAGCGCGGCCCGGGCCGCGATCGCCTCGACCTCGGCAGCGGCGACGACGACGCCAGCAGCATCGAGAACGATCGCGTCGTAGTGCTCATCGCCGCAGAGCATCGCTTCGGCGCCGGCCAGGGTCGCCGCCAGCGCGGCCGAGGCCGTCGGGCCCGGGCGGCAATGGCGCTGCGCGAACGAGGCGAGCTGCGGCGTCGAGCCGATCAGGAGAAGGCGAAGCGGCGAATGCATGACTCGGCATCCAGCGCTCGTGCGGGCACCGCAGCCCGCCCGGCGCTGTCGCGACGCTAGGGGCTGCGCGGCGCGGTCGACGACGGCGCGGTCGACGACGGCGCACTGCGCCGCGGCTGTCCGCGCTGCGGGCTGTTGACGTCCGACGGCGTTTCCGCACCGACGGTATCGGCGCCCGGGCGGGCACCGGCGTTGTTCTGGAATAGCGGCGAGGCGTCGATCGCCGCCGCCGAGCGGCCGCCGGCGCCCTTGTTGCTGAAGCCGAGGGTGGCGAACAGCTGGCTTTCGCCGTTGGCGAGCAGGTCGGGACAGCCGGTCTCGTCGGGAATCATGACCAGGTGGCCACCGGAGAAGCGGCCGCGAAGGCCCTCCGAGATCGGCTTCGACAGGTCGACCGGCGCAATCGTGGAGCGGTAGACCAGGTCGTTCTTGGCGCTGTAGACGAAGTAGCAGCTGGCCGAAGCCGCCGCCGGCAAGGCGCCCGCGGCCGCGACGGCGAGCAGGGCGACGAAGGATCGTGTCATGTCCGACTCCTGATCATGAATGGGCCGACTTTACGTTCAGTTCGGCTTGAGGGCCACATCCGAAGAGGGCAAGGGTGTGCGGCCCAGCACACGACCGAGCTTCGGAACGTCGCTGGCACTGCCGCTCGCACTCATCGCCACGGCCACCGGTGCCAGGCGCCCATTGGGCAGCACCAGCAGGCGGCCGCCGCTCTGCCCGAGCCCGGCACAGGGCGACTGCTGCAGCGTATAGCCGCCGCCTTCCGGGCACTTGTAGATCTGCGCGCCGACGGGAAAGCACGCCAACGCGACGACGAGACCGGCGACCCTGTGCGCGAGCATTCGCCGACGCATGTGCTCCTTCCTGCTGACGAGACGGCAATGTAGGCGGCGGCCGCGCGGCGTGGCGCCGTGCCTTCGTGAACGTCGACACGCTCTTCGCCGGCGGCTGTCCGGCCGGTCGCCTCGCTCGGCTCACACGTCGCCTCCGAGGCGGCGCAACAACGGCAGCGACAGGCCCTGCCACTCGGCCGCGGCCACCCGCGGATCGCCGACCGGCAGGGCCTGCACGCCAACGGCGGCGAGGAGCGCGCGGCTGCCGGCGGTGACGCTGTCGATCAGCGGCAACGCCAGCGCGGGCGCGATCCGCGGCGCCAGCCCGGCCAGGCCGGCACCGCCGAGCACGACCGCATCGACGCCGACCGCAGCCCGGCGGCATGCCTCGGTCAGCTCGCGCACCGCCCGCTCGGGCTCGGCGGCGAGCTGTGCGCCGCTGGCCGGAAGCACCTCGACGCGAACCAGCTGCTCGTCCCAGCCGAGCGCCCGCGCGATCCGCTCGAGCATCGGCTTCCAGGCCGCTCCGCCGGTGACGATGGCGAAGCGCCCGAAGCGCGCGGCCTCGCTCAGGGCGCTTTCGGCGAGCCCGACCACCGGCCGGCCGGTGAGCACGCGCAGGGCCTCGATGCCGGGGTCGCCGAAGCAGCCGAGCAGCACCGCGTCGGCCGGGCCGTGCGCCTCGTGGTCGCGGGCCACCGCGTCGAGCGCGGCATGGGCGGCAATCGCGAAGCTCGGCTCGTCGCTGATGTAGCTGGCGCCGAAGCCCGCCGTCGCCACCCGCAGCGACACCTCGCTGCTGCCGACCACCTCGGTCACGTGGCGCAGCAGCTTCGCGCTCACCGCCGTCGAGGTGTTCGGGTTGATGACGAGAAGCCGCCGCATGGCTACGTCAGGCTCAGGAGGCCCGGCCGGCGCGGCGCCGGCGCAGCCACCAGGCGCTGCCGAGCGCGCTGGCGATCACCACCAGCGAGATCACGGTGGTCACCGTGCCGAGGGCGTAGATCGCGGGATCGGTGACCGTCGTCGTCAGGCCCTGAAGCTCGAGCGGCAGGGTGTTGAGGTCGCCGATCGCCTGCGACGAGCGGGCGATCTCGTCCCAGCTGAGGGTGAAGCCGAACATGCCGACGCCGATCACCGAGGGCGCGATCATCGGCAGGACGACATGGGCGAAGGCCTGCCAGGGCGTCGCGCCCTGGTCGCGCGCCGCTTCCTCGTAGGCCGGGCTGAAGCGATTGAACACGGCGAACATGATCAAGAGGCCGAACGGCAATGTCCAGGTCAGGTGCGCGCCGAGGCCCGAGGTGAAAAGGCCGAGCGAAGTGGTGTAGGCCTCGAGCGGCCCTTCGGCACCAAGCGC
>DATCGH010000003.1:0-7534 GCA_036509055.1 Caldimonas sp. | reverse complement strand
GAGAACAGCAACGACTTCTCCGGGACGATCACCGCGGTCGTCACCGGCGTCTTGCCGAACGGCCACCTGCTGGTCGCCGGCGAGAAGCAGATCGGCGTCAACCACAACGTCGACGTCCTGCGCTTTTCCGGCCAGGTCGACCCGCGCATGATCCAGCCGGGCAACGTCGTCCCCTCGGCGCAGATCGCCAACGTGCGGATCGAGCAGCGCGGCCGCGGCCCCCAGGCCGAGGCCCAGGGCATCGGCTGGCTGAGCCGCTTCTTCATCAACATCCTGCCGATCTGAACAACCGCGGGTGGGGAGCCCGGAAGTCGAGCCAAGCGGGGCTCGATGAACGTCGTCTTCGCAATTCATTGACAGGCATCGGCGGGCATCGGTAGTCATCAGCTTGCATCGTCGCGCCCAGGCTCAAGCCCGTGTTGCAGCCACCGCGAATGGAGGGTCGACGTGGCAATGGGCCCGGTCGTTGCCAAAGTGGAAGGACGTCAGAGTTCTGAAAGCCTTCCATGCCCACATCGACCTTCCCCCATTCGTTTCGCACACTGGCCGGCGCGCTGCTGTTGACGCTTGGCGGCCTCGCCGCGGCCGAGCCGCCGTCTCGCGCCGCCCGTCTCGGCTATGCCACGGGCACGATCAGCTTCTCGCCTGCCGGCCAGCCCGACTGGGTGCGCGCCTCCCTGAACCGGCCGCTCACCACCGGCGATCGCCTGTGGAGCGGCAGCGATTCGCGCGCCGAACTGCAGATCGGCGGTGCGGCGATCCGACTCGGCCCACGTACCAGCGTCAGCATCCTGAACCTCGACGACCGGATCGCCCAGCTCGAGGTCACGCAGGGCACGGTGAAGGTACGGGTCCGTCGCCTCGAGCCCGGCCAGGGCTTCGAGATCGCCACCCCGAACCTGGCCCTGACGCTGCGCCGCCCCGGCGAATACCGCATCGAGGTGGACCCGGATGACGACGCGACCGCGGTGATCGTGCAGAGCGGCGGTGCTGCCGAGGTCTATGGCGAGGGCGCGGCGTACGCGATCGACGCGCGCCGCAGCTACCGCTTCTACGGTGTCGGCCTGGACGACTACGACGTGCTGACAGCGCGCGGCGATGACGACCTCGACCGCTGGTCCCGAGCGCGCGATCGTCGTGCCGACAGCTCGTCGTCGGCGCGTTACGTTTCGGCCGAGGTCGTCGGCTACGAGGAGCTCGACAGCAACGGGACTTGGCGGGTCGTGCCGGGCTACGGTCCGGTGTGGACGCCGAACCGGATCCCCTCCGGCTGGACGCCCTATCGCGACGGCCACTGGGCCTGGATCGACCCCTGGGGCTGGACCTGGGTCGACGACGCGCCCTGGGGGTATGCGGTCTCGCACTACGGTCGCTGGGCCAACCTGAACGGCGCCTGGGCCTGGGTGCCCGGCCCGCGGCGCGAGCGCGCCGTCTATGCGCCGGCGCTGGTCGCATTCGTCGGCAGCGGCAGGCCGCAGCAGAGCTCGCCGTCGGGCGGTGGCGCGATCACTGCCTCCGTCGCCTGGTTTCCGCTCGCACCGCGCGAGGTCTACCGGCCTTCGTACACGGTGAGCCGTCGCTACTTCGACGACATCAACCGCAGCAATGCGGTGATCCCGCCCACCACCATCACCAACGTCTACAACACGACCAACGTCACCAACGTGACCAACGTGACCAACGTCGTCAAGGTGGTGTACGCCAACCAGCAGGTGCCGGGCGCGGTAGTCGCGGTGCCGACCCAGACCTTCGTGCAGGCGCAGCCGGTGGCACGGGCTGCCGTCGCGATGCCGCGCGAGGTGGTCGTCGCTGCAGCGGCGGTGCATGTCGCGCCGGTCGCGCCGGTGCAGCAGAGCGTGCAGGGCGGCGCCGGCGCCGCCGTTGCCAAGCCGCCGGTGCGCGAGCAGACGGTGGTCGTGGCGCGAACCGCGCCACCGCCGCCGCCGGTGCCGTTCGCGGCCCAGCAACAGCAACTCGCGGCCAAGCCTGGTACGCCGATCGACGAAGGGCAGCGAGCGCAGCTCAAGCCGGCGCCCGCGGCGGCCGCGGCTCCCAAGGTGAGCGTCGTGGCGGTGGCGCCGGTACCGAAGGCGGCCGCCCAGCCGCCGGCCTCGGCGCCCGCTGCCCGGTCGGCGGAAGCGCGCCGGGTGGCCCGCGACGAGGGCGCCAGCGGGCCGACGCGTCGGCGTGGCGAGACGGCGGCCGCAGCGGCGAGCGCGCCGCGGGCTGAGGCGGAGGCCGCGAAGGCGGAAGCTGCGAAGGCGGAGGCTGCGAAGGTGCAGGCCGCGAAGGCGGACGCATCGAAGGAGGAAGCCGGAAAGGCCGAGGCGGCCAAGCTCGAGGCGGCCAAGGCGGAAGCGGCGAAGGCGGATGCTGCGAAAGCGGCCGCGAAAGCCGAGGTTGCGAAGACGGAAGCGGCGAAAGCCGAAGCGGCCCGAGCCGACGCAGCGAAAGCGGGGGCGGCGAAGGCTGAAGCAGAGAAGGTGGAAGCGGCGAAAACAGCGGCTGCCCGAGCCGAAGCTGCCAAGGCCGAGGCCGCGAAAGCGGAGGCGGCGAGGGCGGAGACTGCCAAGACCGCCGCGGCCAAAGCGGCAGCCGACAAGGCCGAGGCAGCGAGGGCCGACGCAACGAAGGCGGAGGTCGCCCGGGCCGAGGCGGCGAAAGCCGAAGCAGCGCGACGCGAAGCCGTGAAGGCGAATGCCGCGCGGGCCGATGCCGGCGGGGGCGAGGGCGCGAAGGCCGAAGACGGTCGGGCCGACGCGAAGAAGGCCGAAGCCGCCCGGGTCGCTGCCGCCCGAGCCGAGACCTCGCGAGCCGAAGCCTCTCGCGCCGACGCGGCCAAGGCGGAAGCCGCCCGGAACGAGGCGGCCAAGGCGGAAACGGCACGCGCCGGGGCCGCCAAGGCAGCGGCGGCCAATTCCGAAGCGACCCGGGCCGCTGCCGCTGCGGCCGATGCGAACCGCGACGAAGCGGCCAAGGCCGATGCCGCGGCCAAGGCACAGGCCAGAGCCGGTGCGGCCAAGGCCGATGCGGCCAAGGCCGAAGCGGCCCGGTCCGTGCCGACGAAGGATCTGGCGGACGGACCGCCGCACGGGCCGGCGTCGGGGCCTCGCGCAGGATCCCACAGGTCGGGGAAGGACGATGATCGCAAGGGCGAGGAGGATGGTCGCAAGCAGCCTTGAAGCAGGCATCGACGGGATGCCGTCCGCGGGCGGGACGGCCGCTTGCGCCGGCGCGGCCACGGGCGCGACCGTTGCCAATGCAGGGAAAGCCAAGTTTCCCGAGAATCCGGATCATGGTCGTCTCGCCTCTCCTTCGATTTCGCCCGAGGCGCTGAGCGGATGGAATGGCTCGCGCTCGTCATCGCCGGCGTCGCGCTCCTGGTCGCGGCGGTTCTTTCGACGATCCTCGTTCGGGGCTGGCGGCGGCAGCGCAGCACTGCCGTCCCGGCCCAGGTCGCCGTGTCGCCGGGCGACGAGGCCCGGCGCCTGCACGCCGAAACGGCGCTGAGCGAGTTGCGCCACATGCGCGAGGCGCTCGCCCCGGCGGCCCACAACCGGGTCGAGCGGCGGCGCAACCCGCCGCCCGGGACGGGGCCGAAGATCGAACGGCGGAAGAAAGGCGTTCGCCGCAGTCCTTGAGGGAATAGGCGGGTCGGTCCGCGTCTTATCCGGGCTTATGGGCCCTCAAGCCCTTGAAGAATCGCAAGCACACCCTGGTGCCACTGCGATGACTCCCACCGACCGATTCCTGCGTGCCTCGCTCGTCCTGGCCGCGCTCCTCGCCAGCGCCGCTCTCTGGTGGCCGGCGCCGGCGCACGCGGCACGGATCAAGGAAGTCGCCTCGGTCCAGGGCGTGCGCACCAACCAGCTGGTCGGCTACGGCCTGGTTGTCGGCCTCGACGGCACCGGCGACCAGAACACCCAGGCGCCGTTCGCCACCCAGAGCCTGCTCGCCCTGCTGCAGCAGATGGGCGTGACCGTGCCGCCGGGACAGAACATGCAGCTCAAGAACCTGGCGACGGTGATGGTGACGGCGCAGCTGCCGGCCTTCGCCCAGCCCGGGCAGACGATCGACGTCAACGTCTCCTCGCTCGCCAATGCCAAGAGCCTGCGCGGCGGCACCCTGATCGCGACGCCGCTGAAGGGCGCCGACGGCCAGATCTACGCCATGGCCCAGGGCAACCTGATCGTCGGCGGTGCCGGCGCCTCGGCCGCGGGCTCGAAGGTGCAGATCAACCACCTGAGCGCCGGCCGGATTCCCGAAGGCGCGACCGTCGAGCGCGCCGTCGCCACGCCGATGAACCAGGGCGACTCGATCCAGCTCGACCTCAACAGCAGCGACTACGCGACCGCGCGCGAAGTCGTGAAGGCGATCAACGGCCGCATGGGTCCCGGCACCGCCGATGCCATCGACGGCCGGGCGATCCGGGTGCGCATGCCCGAGTCGGCCGACGCCCGGGTGGCCTTCATGGCCGAGATCCAGAACCTCGACGTCAAGCCCTCGACGCCGGCCGCCAAGGTGGTGATCAACGCCCGCACCGGCTCGGTGGTGATGAACCAGTCGGTGACGCTGGCGGCCTGCGCGGTGGCGCACGGCAGCCTCTCGGTGACGATCAGCACCACGCCCTCGGTGAGCCAGCCGATGCCGTTCGCCCGCACCGGCCAGACCGCGATCACCGAGAAGGCCGACATCACCATCACCCAGCAGGCCGGCGCGCTCGTGCAGATGGCGCCCGGCGCCAAGCTCGCCGACGTCGTCAAGGCGCTCAACACCCTCGGCGCGACACCGCAGGACCTGCTCGCGATCCTGCAGGCGATGAAGACCGCCGGCGCGCTGATGGCCGAGCTCGAGGTGATCTAGATGGCCGCGGCGACGCCTCCGCTTTCGGGCCTGCCCACTTCGGCAACAAATTCGCTCTCGATCGCCGAGCTGCGCAGCGCCGCGGCGCGCGATCCGAAGGCGGCGATCCGCGAGACCGCCAAGCAGTTCGAGGCCCTCTTCATGCAGCAGCTGATGAAGAGCATGCGTGAGGCGACCCTCACCTCGGGCATGCTCGACAACGAGGGCACCAAGCTCGGCAACGAGATGCTCGACAGTCAGTACGCGGCGAAGATGACCGGCCTGCCCGGCAGCCTGACCGATGCCATCGCCCGCCAGCTCGAGCGGCAGATGGGTGTCGGCGCCGCTGCCGCACCGGCTGCCCCGGCCGCCGCCGCGAGCGGCGCACCGGCTGCGGCGACGACGAGCTCGCCGCTGTCGCAGAAGCAGGTCGATTTCGTGCAGCAGCATGCCGGCGCCGCGCGCGCCGCCGAGGCGCAGAGCGGCATCCCGGCCGCCTTCATGATCGGCCAGGCGGCGCACGAGTCCGGCTGGGGCCGGCAGGAGATCAGGAATGCCGACGGCAGCAGCGCGAAGAACCTGTTCGGCATCAAGGCCGGGGCCGGCTGGAACGGCCCGGTCGCCGAGATCACGACCACCGAATACGTCGACGGCGTCGCCCAGAAGGTGACCGCCAAGTTCCGCGCCTATGCGTCGTACGAGGAGTCGTTTCGCGACTATGCGCGGATGCTGAAGGACAGCCCGCGCTATGCCGCGGTCGCCGCCCAGGCGGCGCAGGGCGCCGCCAGCGCCGCCTCCGCTGCCGGCTTCGCCCAGGGCCTGCAGCGCGCCGGCTACGCCACCGACCCGGCCTATGCCGACAAGCTGGCGCGCGTCATCAACACGACGATGCGCGTACAGCGCGCGACGGCCTGAGCGGGAGCCTCGGCGTGAGCATCTCGTCGCTCCTCAACATCGGCTCGCGCGCCATGAACGCGAGCTATGCGCAGCTCACGGTCACCGGCAACAACATTGCCAACGCCAACACCGCCGGCTATTCGCGCCAGTCGGTCGAGCTCGAGACCGCGTTCAGCCAGCAGACCGGCAACGGCTTCTTCGGCAAGGGCGTCAACATCGCCACGGTGACGCGCGCGCACAGCGACTTCCTGATCCGCGAGGCGGCGATGGCGGGCTCGCTGGCGGCGGGCGACGCGGCGCGCAGCAGCCAGCTTTCGCAGCTCGAGAACGTGTTCCGGCTCGGCGAGGCCGGCCTCGGCTACGCCGCGCAGCAGATGTTCAACGCCTTCGTCGACGTCGCCAACCGGCCGCAGGATTCGTCGGCCCGGCAATCGGTGCTGGCGCGCGTCGGTGAGCTCGCCTCCCGCTTCACCACCGCCTCGGGCCAGCTCGATTCGCTGCAGAGCGGCGTCACCGACCAGCTGAAGAGCGCGGTCGGCTCGATCAATTCGCTGACGACCCGGATCGCCGAGTTGAACCGGCAGATCGCCAACCTCAAGGGCACCGGCCACGAGCCCAACGACCTGCTCGACCAGCGCGACCGGGCGATCGGCGAGCTGTCGCAGTTCGTGCAGGTGACGACGCTCGCGGCCGACGACGGCACGGTCGGCGTCTTCCTCGGCGGCGGCCAGAAGCTGGTGCTCGGCGGCAACGCGACGCCGCTGGTCTCGGTGACCGACGCCTTCGATCCGTCGAAGCTGCAGATCGGCATCAGCGAAGGCGGCGTCAGCCGCGCCTTTCCCGACGGCTTCATCGCCGGCGGCTCGGTCGGCGGGCTGCTGCGCTTCCAGAACCACGACCTTGCCGATGCCCGCGGCCTGCTCGGCCAGCTCGCCGCGGCGATCACCGGCCAGCTCAATGCGCAGCAGGCACTCGGCCTCGACCTCGGCACGCCGAGCGCCTTCGGCGGGCCGCTGCTCGCGATCGGCGCGCCCTCGGTCGCGCCCTCGTCGAACAACGCCATGGCCGGCGGCGTGCCGGTCGCCTCCTACATCAACGGCAGCGGCGTGCGGGTCTCGAGCGTCAGCATCACCACGGTCGACAGCAAGTCGCTGCAGCCAAGCGACTACGAGTTGATGGCCGACCCGGCGCTGCCCGCCGGCCAGTACAAACTGACCCGTCTTTCCGACGGCACGACCCGCACGGTGGCGAGCGGCGACGTGGTCGACGGCTTTCGCATCGACATCGCCGCGCCGCTGCCGGCGGCGCGCGACCGCTTCCTGCTGCAGCCGGTCTCGACCGCGGCGCGCGACATGGCGCGCGTGCTCGACGACCCGAAGGGCATCGCCGCGGCCTCGCCGGTGGCGGCGACCACCGGTGTCGGCAACACCGGCACGGCGGCGATCGCCTCGCTTTCGGCCGTGAGCCCGGCGATCAACACGGACCTGGTCGCGACCATCACCTTCACCGACGACCTCGGCAACTACAGCTACAGCCTGGTCGACAGCACCGCCGCGCTGCCGACGGTCAACGGCACCGGCAGCTTCGTCGCCGGCCAGCCGATCTCGCTCAACGGCTTCGAGCTGCGCCTCACGGGCGTGCCGAAGGCGGCCGATTCGCTGGGCGTCGCGCGCACCGCCTTCCCGGCCGGCGACAACGGCAACGCCAACGCCCTGCTCGGCCTGCGCGACAGCGCCATCGTCGGCCAGCAGGACCTCGGCGCCGGGCTGGTGGCGCCGGGGATGAACGTCACCGA
>DATCGH010000002.1:0-2704 GCA_036509055.1 Caldimonas sp. | reverse complement strand
TCGAGGCGGGCGGTGTGTCGCGCCAGCGCATCGTCGTCGATCCGGGAGTGGGCTTCGGCAAGACCCAGGCGCAGAACCTGGAGCTGCTGTCGCGCCAGGAAGAGCTGCTCGCGCTCGGCGTGCCCATCCTCGTCGGCTGGTCGCGCAAGTCGACCCTGGCGCGCCTTGCCGGGGTCTGGGCCACGCCGCCGGCGGATCGCTCGGCCGCCGAGCGGAACGCGCTCGACACCGCCAGCGTCGCCGCCTCGCTGCTCGCGGTGCAGCGCGGGGCGCGGATCGTGCGCGTCCACAACGTCGCGGCGATGGTCGCGGCCCTGGCGGTCTGGAAGGCCGCGCCCGAGGCGCGCGGATAATCGCCGCGAACCCAGGCGAGCGGCGCCCGGCGCACACCCATGAGCAGAACCTACTTCGGCACCGACGGCATCCGCGGCACGGTCGGCACGTCGCCGATCACGCCGGACTTCATGCTCCGCCTCGGGCATGCGGTCGGCCAGGTGCTGAAGGCGGGCGAGCGCCGGCCGACGGTGCTGATCGGCAAGGACACGCGGATCTCCGGCTACATGATCGAATCGGCGCTCGAGGCGGGCTTCGCCTCTGCCGGGGTCGACGTGCTCCTCACCGGGCCGCTGCCGACCCCTGGGGTCGCCTACCTGACCCGCGCCCTCCGGCTGAGCCTGGGCCTGGTCATCAGCGCGTCGCACAACGCGTTTCCCGACAACGGCATCAAGTTCTTCTCGGCCCGGGGCGAGAAGCTTCCCGAGGACTGGGAGCGCCGGGTCGAGGCGGCGCTGCAGACCGAGCCGCGCTGGGCCGGCTCGGCCGAGCTCGGCAAGGCGCGCCGGCTCGACGACGCCAGCGGCCGCTACATCGAGTTTTGCAAGAGCACCTTCAGCCACGAGCTGTCGCTCAAGGGCCTGAAGATCGCCGTCGACGCCGCCCATGGCGCGGCCTATCACGTCGCCCCGGGCGTGTTCCACGAGCTCGGCGCCGAGGTCACGGCGATCGGCTGCCAGCCGGACGGGTTCAACATCAACGCCGGCTTCGGCGCCACGGCGCCGTCGGCCCTGGTCGACGCGGTCCGGGCCGGCGGCGCCGACTACGGCATCGCCCTCGACGGCGACGCCGATCGGGTGCAGATGGTCGATGCCTCCGGCCGCCTCTACAACGGCGACGAGCTGCTTTACGTCTTGGCCGTCGACCGGCTGGAGCAGGGCGGGACCCTGCCGGGCGTGGTCGGCACCCTGATGACCAACCTCGGCGTCGAGCTGGCCTTGCGCGAGCGCGGCATCGAGGTCGTGCGCACCCAGGTCGGCGACCGCTACGTGCTCGAGGAGCTGCTCGCCCGGGGCTGGCAGCTCGGCGGCGAGGGCTCGGGCCACCTTCTGTCCCTCGACCGGCACACCACCGGCGACGGCATCGTCAGCGCCCTGATGGTGCTGCAGGCGGCCGTCCGTTCCGGGCGCTCCCTCGCCGCGCTGCTCGAAAGCGTGCGCCTTTATCCGCAGACGCTGATCAACGTTCGCCTGAAGCCGGGCACGGACTGGCAGGCGAGTGCGGCGCTGGCCGAGCGCCGCGCCGAGGTCGACCGCGAGCTCGGCGCCACCGGCCGCGTCCTGATCCGGCCTTCGGGGACGGAGCCGCTGGTACGCGTCATGGTCGAGGCCGAGGACGCGGCGCAGGCGAAGCGCTGCGCCGAGCGCCTGGCCGAATCGCTCGGCTAGAGCGGCGCCTTCCAGCCGCCGGGCCTCAGCGAGCCGGCGGCAGCATCACCCGGTCGATGACGTGGATCACGCCGTTGGTGGCGACCAGGTCGGGCTGGGTGACGACCGCTTCCTCAATCGTGACGAAGGTGCCGGACTTATAAAGCGAGACCTCGGCGCCCTGGGCGGTCTTCGCCGGCCCGTTCTTCAGCGTGGTCGAGGTGACGTTGCCGGGGACGACGTGATAGGCCAGCACCGCCTTCAGCTTCTCCTTGTCGCCGGCGAGCGACGCCATGGTGTTCGCGGGCAGGGCAGCGAAGGCGTCGTTGCTGGGCGCGAACACGGTATAGAGGCCCGGTCCCTTCAGCATGTCGCTCAGGCCGGCGTCCTGGACCAGCCGGTTCAGGGTCGAGAGCTGCGGCGTCGCCGCGGTGGTTTCGGCGATCGTGCGCGGCTGCGGCGTGGTGGCGCAGCCGGCGAGGAACGCGAGGGTCGCCGCCGGGGCAAGAAGCCAGGCGCGTCTTCTCATTGGGAACTCCTGATGATGATGATGGGGCGTGGCCGAGGCTAGGATGGAACGATGACAACGGCGTGACCGCCGCATGACGCTGCCTCGACCGCCGGGGTGTTCCGTGCTCGGGCCGCGCCATCTCCATGTCATCGGCGTGTCACAGGGCCTTCCTAGAGTCCTTGGATTCCCTTCAAGGCATCCCTAGAGAGGCATTCCCATGTCCAGCTCGATCCTTCGGCGTGCCACGGTCGCCGCTGCGCTCGTCGTCATCGCCGCCGCCCCCGCCTTCGCCCAGGACGTCACCGGCGCCGGCGCCTCCTTTCCGGCCCCGGTCTATTCCAAATGGGCCGATGCCTACAACAAGGCCACCGGCGCCCGCATCAACTACCAGTCGGTCGGTTCCGGCGCGGGCATTCGCCAGATCAAGGCCAAGACCGTCGACTTCGGCGCCTCCGACGCGCCGCTCAAGGACGACGAGCTCGCCAAGGACGGC
>DATCGH010000001.1:0-23796 GCA_036509055.1 Caldimonas sp. | reverse complement strand
GAAGGTGCATCCAACAACCGTGCCAGCAGGGCCAGCGTGGGGTGCTCGAACAGGTCGGATACCTCGATACGGTGCGGAAACTCCCGGTCAATGGCCTCGTGCAGACGGGCCAAGGTGAGGGAATTCAGGTTTGTTTCAAGCAGGTTGTCGTCCGGCCCGATCTGTCGGTCCGTTACAACACGTTGGCAGATCGCCTGCAGTCGACCCAGGGTCGAGGCGAGTTCGGACGGGGCGCCCGCCGGTGAGTCGGCCGGTCCCGACAACGGTGCAAGCCGTGCCAGGACCGGCGCGAAATCGCCCGCCTCGAACGCCCGGGCGAGCAGGTAGCGCTGCAGCTTGCCGCTGGTCGTCTTCGGGATCTGCGTCACCGGAACGACGACCGCGACCTCGACGCCGGTCTGCTCGGCGATGGCCCGGCGGATCGCCCGGGCCTTGGCGACGAAGCCCTCGAGCTCCCCCCGGTGCAGCACGAACATCGCCAGTCCCTCGCCCTGCTCGTCCGCGAGGCGCACGCCGGCGGCGGCCACCCGGTTGGCCTCGACGTCCGACACCTGCTGCGCCACCCGCTCGAAGTCGTGGGGATAGAAGTTCTGGCCGTTGACGATGACCAGGTCCTTGGCCCGCCCGGTCACGACCAGCTGGCCGTCGCTGACCAGGCCGAGGTCGCCGGTATCGAGCCAGCCGTCGGCGGGCCGCGGCGCCCCCGCGGCGCCGTGGTAGCCGGCGGTGACGTTCTCGCCGCGGATCTCGATATGGCCGAGCACCTGTTCGGCACAGGGGGCGCCGGCGCCGTCGACGATCCGGACCTCGGTGCCGGGCACGCCGCGGCCGAGCATGACGAACTCGCTGAGCGGATCGGCCGGTGCGGGGAGGATACACACGGGCTCGCCGACGGCCAGGCGGGCGCGGTCGAGGTGCAGCGTCGCCAGCGGCGCGCCGAGGCGCGGGAAGCTGACCGCGAGGCTGGCCTCGGCGAGGCCATAGACCGTGAGCATCGCGTTCGGACGCAGGCCGTGGGCGGCCATCGTCTGCATGAAGCGGCGGCAGAGATCGGCCGAGATCGGCTCGGCGCCGTTGTAGATCAGGCGCACCGCGGACAGGTCGAGCTCGGACCGAGGCTTGAGCTCGTACTGCTTCAGGTAGTGCTGGTAGCCGAAATTCGGCGAGCACAGGACCGTCGCACCCATCCGGCTCCCCAGGTCGAGCCAGAGGAGCGGCCGGCGTGCGAACAGCTCGGTGCGCATGATCCCGTGGCTGGCCTGGGCGGCGAGGATGTTGAGATGAAAGCCGATGAGGCCCATGTCGTGCGACAACGGCATCCAGCTCAGCATCACGTCGCGATCGGAATACGCGGCCGCCTCGCTGATCGAGGCGATGTTCGCGCACAGGTTTCGGTGCGTCAGCAGCACGCCCTTGGGATCGCCGGTCGAGCCCGAGGAGTACTGGATGAAGGCGAGGCGATCGGGCTCGGCCGGATGCGGCCGGCCGGGCTCGCCATCGACCTCGAGCGCAGCGGGCACGACCAGGCGCGCGCGCAGCCGGGCAGCGTCGATCGCCGCGCCTTCGCCGGCGGCGAATGCATCGAAGCGCTCGAGCGAGGTCGCATCGATGCAGACCCAGGCCTGCCCGAGCTGCGCGAACACCGCCCAGAGCTTGCGCAGGTGCTCGGCCGTGCCGCCGGGGGCGAGCGGCACCGGCACGATGCCGCCGAGCACGCAGGCCCAGAACAGCTCGACGAAGCGCTCGTTGTCGGCGACGTAGAGCACCGCCTTGTCGCCGGCGCCGAGACCGCGGCGCTGCAGGGCGCCGAGGACGGCGAGGGCGCGCTGGCGCAGGCGACGAAAGCTCAGCACCCGCTGCTGGTTCTCGCCTTCGATGAATGTGATCTGACGATCCTCGCGCGCCGCTGCCGGCAGGATCTCGTCGAGCGTGTTGTATCGCGTCATCTACGGAGGGGTCCGCGCGCCGTTTTCCGGCGGGTCCGGATCGCGCACCGCACGATCGCCTGTCCGCTTCCGTTTACATTGTCTCATGCGCATTTTCCGCGCCGCGTGATGTCTGTCTCTGTTCTGGTCACTTCCGAGCTCGAGCTTTCCCCGTCTCTCGAAACCGGGTGGCTGAACGACCTGCCGCCGGCGCGACGCGCGCAGATCGGCCGCTGGCCGGTGCGGCGCGACCGGCAGCGCTCGCTGCTCGCAAGCCGCCTGCTGCTCGCGCAGCTGCGCCGCCTCGGCCATCCGGCCTCCGCCCTCGCCACGCTGCGCTACCCGGCCCGCTCGCGGCCGACGCTGGACCTGCCCCTGCACTGGAGCCTCGCGCATTGCGACGGCTGCATCGTCGCCGCGGTCTCGACCCGCGGCCCGGTCGGCGTCGACGTCGAAGCGATCGGTCGCCTGCAGGCGGGCGACTTCGCCCTCTATCTCAACGCCGCCGAGCGCGCCTGGGCCGGACGCAGCGCGCGCCGCTTCTACTCGGTGTGGACGCGCAAGGAAGCGGTCGCCAAGGCGGCCGGCACGAACGGGCTGCCCAGCCTGCCGGCGATCGACACCCGCGCCGGCCGGCGCCGCGCGGCCTTCGCCGGGCAGCTCTGGCAAACCGCGCCGATCGCCCTGGGCCCCTGCCACGTCGGCCATGTCGCGACCGCCGAACTCGAGGCTGCCGTGACGGTTGACCATCTTTCCGCCGAGGCGCTCCTGTAAGCTCGCCGACCCCGAACTTTTGCCATCGATGAAAGAGACCATGCCGAGAGCCGAACGCGCGGTGATCCTGAGTGCGGGCCAGGGCAGCCGGCTGCTGCCCCTGACCGAAGACCTTCCGAAGTGCCTGCTCGACCTCGAAGGCCGCAGCATGCTCGAGTGGCAGCTGCGCGCCCTGGCCGAGGTGGGCGTCGCCGAGGCGGTGGTCATCACCGGCTTTCGCAGCGAGAAGGTCGAGGCCGCGGTCGAGAGGATCGCGCCGCGGGGCCTCAGGGTGCGCACCCTCTTCAACCCCTTCTACAAGGTCGCCGACAACCTGGCGAGCTGCTGGATGGCGCGCGGCGAGCTGCGCGGCAACTGCCTGCTGATCAACGGCGACACTCTGTTCGAGCCGGCCATCGCCCGCCGCCTGATCGAGGCACCCGTGGCGCCGATCACGCTGACCATCGACCGCAAGCCCCGCTACGACGACGACGACATGAAGGTCATCACCGAAGGCGAGCGGCTGCGCGCGGTCGGCAAGAAGCTGACTGATGGCGTCAACGGCGAATCGATCGGCTTCTCGCGCTTCCAGGGCGAGGGCGCGGCCCTCTTCGTCGCCGAGCTCGAGCGGACGATGCGCACCAAGGAAGGCACGGGCCTCTGGTACCTCTCGGCGATGAATCGCCTCGCCGGCTCGGGCGCCGACGTCCGCGTGGTCTCGATCGAGGGCCTCGACTGGGGCGAGCTCGACTTCGCCGCCGACCTGGCGCCGGCACGGGCGATGGCCGCGGCCTGGCAGGAGAGCAAGGCCGCGGCGAAGGTCGCCTAGGTTCGTCGAGGCAAGGTCGGCGCGCGCGGCGCGGCAGCGACGAGGCGGCGCACCAGGTCGAGATCGTCGGGCTTGTCGACGTCGATCGCCGCCCGGCCGTCGCGCAGGGCGACGATCGCGAAGCGGGCGCCGCCGCCGGCGAGCTCGCCGAGCCGCGCCGCCGCCGCTGCCATCGACAGCCGGCCGAGGGCGTAGCGCAGCGCGAAAGTCCAGCCGAGGCGGCGCACCATGCGCAGCGGGCGCTTGCGCTCGCCCTCGAGGGTCTGCCAGAAGGCGATCGCGTTCGCCGCCTTCGGCCGCGCCAGCAGGAACAGGTTGCAGCCCGAATGGTCGCCGTCGGCAAAGCGCAGCCAGGTGCGCCGGGTGTCGGGAGCGGCCGCCTCGACCGCGTCGCGCCGCGCCAGCGCCGCGGCGAGATCGACCTCCGCGGGAATCGCCGCCAGGAACTCGCTCAGCCAGGCGGTCTCGAGCAAGGCGTTGTCGGCCGTCGTCACCAGGAGCGGCACGCCGAGCACGCGCAGCGCCGCCGCCACCGTGGCGCTCGGTCCGCCCGGCTCGGTCGGCATCGTCTCGAGCGGCTTGGCGCAGCGCGGCGGCGCGAGGCCCGCCAGCCCGGCCAGCAGCTCCGGACGCTCGATCGCGACGACGATGCGGCCGATCTCCGGCGCGGCGGCGAGCGCTTCGACGACGCGCTCGACCATGGTCCGGCCGCCGACCTCGATCAGCGCCTTATGGCTGACGCCGGCGTACTCGGCCAGCGGGTCGCCGCCGGCGCGCGTGCCGGCGAGCACCAGCGCGGTCAGGCGCGTCATCCGCCGAGCACCAGCGCGGTCGGACGCGTCATCCGGCGAGGCGCTTCTCGTAGACGCGGTAGGTCTTGTAGGCGCGCGCCCCGAGCGATTCGATCATGTGCCGCATCGGCCGGTTGTTCTCGAGGATCCACGACAGCTCGACCTCGCGGACACCGTTCTTGCACACCGCCTTGCGCAGGGCGTCGACGATGAGGAACGGCGCGAGCCCGCCGATCAGGCCGCCGCTGTAGGTCCGGCGGATGCCCATCAGCGGCACCCGCGCCGTCTTCGGCCCGCGCTTGAGCCGGAGCAGCAGCTTCAGCCAGTTGAACGGCAGCAGCCGACCCTTGAAATCGGCAACCACCTCGTTGAGGTTCGGCAGGGCGATGCCGAAGCCGATCGGCCGGCCGCCGACCTCCACCACGATGACGTACTCCGGGCGCACGAGCGGCTTCATGCTCTTGGCCATGTGCGCGATCTCGGCCTCGGTGAACGGCAGGAAGCCCCAGTTCTCGGACCAGGCGTCGTTGAAGATCGCGGTGACGGTGTCGAACTCCTCGCGATAGCGCTTGGGGTCGAGCTGGCGCACCGTCATGTTCTTCGGCATGCGCTTGGCGATGAAGCGCTGGGCCGAATCCGGCAGGCTGCCATCGGTGTTGACGATGTAGGCGATCAGGTCCTTTGCCTTGGCGTAGCCCAGGGCCTCGATGCGCCCGCCGACGTAGCGCGCGTCATGGCCCATGAGGAGCATCGGCGGCGTGTCGAAGCCGTCGACGAGCAGGCCGCTCTCCTCGTTGATCGAGAGGTTGAACGGCCCGAGTACGCGCTTCTTGCCGCGCTCGCGCAGCCACCCTTCGGCGGCGGCGAACAGGGCCGCGAACACCTCGGGCCGGTCCTCGGCGACGATCATGCCGAAGTGGCCGATCTCCGGGTCCTTCACCAGCCGGTCGATCTGCGCGCTGATCCGGCCGACGTCGCGGCCGTCCCGGCGCGCCAGCCAGAACTTGGCCTCGGCGTGCTGGAAGTACGGGTTCTTCTTGGGCGAGAGCGCCTCCTCGCGCTCGAGCAGCAAGGGCGGCACGAAGTTCGGGTCGGCGGCGTAGAGAGCGGACGGCAGCCTGATGAACCGGTCCATCTCGGCCGGCGTTCTTACCGCAATGATTTCGACACCACTCATCAGGCCTCCGGGCGTGCGCTGCGTGAAATGAATCCGAGCCAGATCGTACGGGCGGCATGCCAGCCGAACGTCAGGCCTTGCCAGGCGGTGACGATCCAGAACCCGGCCGGGCCCTGGCCGAGTAGCAGCGCGAACGCCATGATCGTCATCGTGATGTTGCGTCGCGCGATCCAGCTCCGCACCCGGCCGTCCAGCCGGGTTGCGGCGTGCAGCGCGAAGCCGAGGCGGCGCTTGGCGATGGCGAGCACGATCCGGTCGGCGAAGTAGAAGAAGATCAGCCAGAGCGCGGCCTGGTAGAGCGGATCGGCCGGCGTGCGGGCGCCGAGTCCCCAGGCCCAGGCGAAGTACCAGAACGGCGGATGCACCTGGTCGATGCCGTGATCGAGCACGTTGCCGATCTTCGAATCGGTGAGCGTGAGGCGCGCCACCTTGCCGTCGACGCTGTCGAGCACGCTCATCGCGTAGGCGCACAGGAATCCGGCGACCCAGTCGCCGCGCGCGAAGAGGGGCACCGCGGCGATGGTGAAGGCGATCGAGACCAGGGTGACGACGTTCGGGTGGATCCGAAGGCGCGTGCACAGCAGCACCAGCGGCCAGACGATGGGCGGGTAGACCCAGCGCGTCAGCAGGTCGGTCGAGCCCTTGTAGTTCTCCCAGAACATCTGCCGCTCGAGGCGCTTGCGGGTCGCGCCATCGGCGACCACGTGCACCCAGTACGGCAGCGACCGGCGTAGCTTGTCGACATAGGCCGGGAAGGCCTGCTCGTCGACGGGCGCGATCCGGCCGGCGGCGAGGAGCGCATCGGCGACGGCGCCGAGGTCAGCCGCATCGGCCGGGATCGCCTCGGCCTGCGCCGGCTCGAGGCGCAGCGCCACCGCACGCCCCGCACCCTCGCCGCGCGCCGCCACGGCCGGGCGGGCGCTGCGCAGGAGAAAGGCGATCAGGCGCGGATCGATCACGTTCGCGCCGTCGATGGCGACCAGCCCGCCGCCCGCGGCCAGCGCCCGGCGCAGCCGCGCGCCCAGCGGCGCCGCGTCGGCGTCGACTTCGGCCCCGCGCCACCCGGCCGGGCTCGCGCCCGGACCCGAGAGCACCACCTGCGCGCCTTCGCTCGCCTTCGCCGCACTTCTGCGCAAGCGTTCGAGGGGCGGCAGGCCGAACAGCGCCTGGGCGCGCGCGACCGCGGAGGTATCGATCCAGAGCTTCATATCCGTTCGTGAAGGCGCAGGCGCAGCAGGCCGATCGCGCCGAACAGCAGCGGCGCCGCGAGCGCGGTGGTGAGGGGGGACAGCCGGCCGCTGGTGCCGAGCGCCGAGATCATGCCGTCGACGAGAAGGAAGGCGAGGCCGAAGCCGAGGCCGTACAGCATCTCGCGGCTGCCCGTTTGGCCGCGCGGCTGCGACGCGGCCGTCGGCAGGGCAAGCAGCAGCATGACGAGCACGGCCAGCGGCGCGGTGAACGATCGGTACAAGACAGTCCGGTAGTAGCTGAGGGGTTGGGTGCCGACACGGGCACCGGCAATCACGTCGGCCAGCATCATGCTCGACAGCCGCGGCCGGGCGACGTCGAGACGCAACACATCGTCCGGGCGGAGGTTGGTTTCCCAGGTCCGCGTCGGCTCGCGCACGCGCTGCAGCCGGCCGTCGGGAAAGCGCAGCTCGCTGGCGCCGTCGAGCCGCCAGACCTGCCCGTCCCATTGCGCGTCGTCCGCCGCCAGGCGCGACTCGATCAAGCCGGCTGCGTCGCGCCCGTAGAGGCGCAGTCCCCGCAGGTGCGTGCCGTCGGGACTGACGCTGTCGATCGAGATCGGGCCGCGATCGGTGTTGGCCCAGAGCCGGGTCGCCGCCTCGCCCGACGGCGCGGTCGCGCTCCACCACTCCTTGAGCGCGTTCTCGGCCTGCGGCAGCACCCGCTCGGCGATCGCGAACTGCGCCGCAGCGAGCACCAACGCGACCGGCAGGAGGTAGCCAAAGATCCTGAACAGGCTGATCCCGGCGCAGCGCACGGTCGTGATCTCGAGGTTGCGCGCCATCGAGTGCATCGCCGTCATCGTCCCGAGGAGCGCGGCCATCGGCAGCATCAGCACCACTTCGGCGGGCGTGCGCAGCGCCGCGTAGTAGAGCAGGCCGTGCAGGCCCTGCTCGCGCTTGAGCACCTCGGTCGTCATGTCGAGCAGCTCGAGCATCTGCAGCAGCGCCGTCAGCACCGCCAGCAGCGCCAGGATCTGGACGACGACGCGCCGGCGGAAGTAGCGCGGCAGCATGCCGATCATGGGGCTGCCTTGGCGCGCCGCCGCGGCCGGAGGCCTTCGAACAGGTTTTCCACCGCGACCACGGCGCGCAGCACCGGGTTGTCGCCCGGCCAGGCAAGGCTGCCGCGGAAGATCCACAGGCCGAGCGCGGCGAACAGGACGTACGGTGTCCACACGGCCAGCGCCGCCGGTGCCCGGCCGTTGGCGGCGAGGCTCTCGCCGAACTGCAGCGCGTGGTGCACGAGGATCAGCGCCACGGTCGCGAACACCACGCCGGGCGCGCGCTGGCCGCGCTTGGACGCCATGCCGAGCGGCAGGGCCAGCAGCGGCAGGAGCGGCAGCAGCATCACCCGCGCCAGCCGGCCGTGGAACTCGGCCGCCGCCTTGTTGTCGCCGCCGCGGCGGATGTCGCTCCAGAGCTCGGGCTGGGTGCGCTCGCGCGCCGACTCACCGCGCTCGCGGAAAGGCTGGCGCGCCGGAAGCAGGTTGCGGTCGATGCGGCTCTCGTCGAAGTGCTCGATCGAGACCGCGTGGTCCGCCCCTTCCACCAGCCGCGTGCCGTGCTCCAGGCGCAGGCTGATGCCGTGGCCGCCGGGGCCGGGGACGAACTGGCCGTCGACCGCGGTCGTGATCTCGATGCCGCCGCTGGGGTTGCGCCGCTCGACGAACACGCCGCGCAGATGCCGGCCGTCCGGAGCGACCTCGCGGGCGCTGAAGGTCGCGCCCTTGCCGGCGTCGATGAACCGGTTCTCCTCGACCTTCGCGTTCCAGCCGGTCTGCATCGCGTCGTAGACCGCCAGGCGGTAGCCGTAGCGCGTGACCGGCTGCACCTGGCCGAAGAGATAGGCGCTGAACGGGATCAGCAGCACCGCGAGCGCGAAATACGGCGTGGCGATGCGGGCGATCGAGCGGCCGGTGGTGAGCATGATGTCGAGCTCGCAGTCGTCGGACATGCGCGCGGCGGCGATGAAGATCGCGGCCGTGAAGGCCATCGGCAAGGCGAGGCCGAAGTAGTGCGGCACCAGGTTGGCGACCATCCACACGACGCTCGACAGGGGCGCGCCCGCCGAGGCGGCGAGGTCGAGCAGGCGCAGCAGCCGCTCCAGCAGCTGCGCCATCAGGAGCGTCATCAGCACCAGCGCCAGCGGACCGATGAAAAGGCGCAGCGCGTAGCGGTCGAGCCGATCGAAGGCGAACAGAGGCGATTCCCGGAGGTTGTGCGGGCGCGGTCGAGAACGGCGCGGATCAGGCGGCGGGCACCGCCCGCCAGGCGTCGCGCAGCCGCGCCACCAGGCTGTCGATCGCCGCCGTGTCGAGCGCGACCGCCGGCTCGAGCGCCGGCGGGCCGGGCCAGCCGGCATCGGCGAAGGCGAGCGCGCCGAAATTGCGGCTGCCGTTGTAGCGCGGGATGACGTGGAAGTGCACGTCCGGGTCGACCATCATCAGCATCAGGTAGTTGATCCGCTCGTAGGCGACGAAGCCGCGCAGCACCGCCTCGACCTTGCCGATGATCCCGCGCAGCTCGGCGAAGCCCTGGGCACTGACCTCGGCGAAGGCCTGCACCGGCTCGCGGCAGACCAGCACCAGCGAGCCGAAGGTCGGCTGCTTGGGGCGCAGCAGCACGGTCCAGCAATCCGTCTGGGCGATCCGCGTGACGGGATCGCCGAACTTCGCTTCGGTGGCGTTGGCCATGGTCGGTCTTCTCCTCGGCCCCGATTTTGGGGCCGCGCCGCTCAGGCCTCGGCGCCGGCCTCCGGCCGGGGCGCCACGGCCCGCGGCAGGCAGAGCGTGTAGCGCGCGCCGGCAACGAACGCCCGCTCTTCGGCCGACCAGCGCCGGACCTCGACCTCGAGCCGCCGCTCGACCTCGTCGACCAGCGAGAGGCGATGCCAGCGCGCGCCCTGGTCCCAGGCGCTCGGCACGGCCGAAGACGACGGCACGCACAGGCACGGGATCGGCTCGCGCGGGCCGGGCAGCGCGTCGAGCCGGGCGTCGCGCGCATGACCGTGCAGCACCAGCTCGGCACCGGCGCGACGCAGCACCGCGGCGAGCTGCGGCCGGTCGGCGAGCGCCTTGCGCCAGCCGATCGCGCCTTCGGCCGGCGGATGATGCAGGGCGACGATGCGCAGCCGTCCGGCCGCACCCTCGGCGACGAGCACCTGCTCGAGCCGCTCGAGCTGGGCCGCGCCGAGCCGGCCGCGGGCGAGCAGCGGCGCGGTCGGCAAGGCCGAGTCGAGGCCGATCAGCGCCAGGGCGCCGACGCGGTGGACGAACGGCCAGCCCTGGTCGCTGCGCGTCCAGTCGGCCCAATGGGCCAGGCCGTCTGCGGCGGCGACCGGCACCAGCGCGTCGTGGTTGCCCGGCACCAGGCTGAGGGCGCCTTCAGGCGCGAGCGTCCGGAGCCACTCGGCCGCCTGGCGGAACTCGGCCGGCAGCGAGAAGTTCGTGATGTCGCCGGTGACGACGATGTGGTCGACTTGCGCCGCGCGCACATCCGCGGCCAGGGCCTCGAGGATCTCGGGTCGATGCAGGTGCCGCCGGCGGCGCCACGACAGGGCGCTGAGCTGGCGCTTGGAAAGCCGCTGGCTCGGCGTGAGGCGCGGCTCGAACGGCAGGTGCAGGTCGGAGACGTGGGCCAGCGTGAATCGGTTCATCGACAATGCCTGCTGCCTCCTGGACTCCGCTTTGCGACCATGCCCGAGCTTACTTCGCCACTCCGCCGCCTTCGCCTCGTCCGGTGAGCGCCCGTCCCGGCCCCGCCCGGCAGGCGTCGGGCATCGTCGTCGGCCAATCGCCCCTGCGCGTCTGGGGCTTGCCCTCGGCACTGCGCCTGGAGCGCCAGCTCGCGCTCGCCGGGGCGCTGACCGATGAAGCCCGGGCGACCCGCCGCGTCCTGCTGCGCGCCGACTGGGTCTACGACGATGCCCTGGTCCGCGGCCTGGTCGCCGCCGAGAGCGACCTGGCCCTGCATGCGGTCGACGGCATCGCGGCCGCGCTCAACGTCGCTGCCACCGACGCCGCCGACGCAGCGACGCTGCTCGCGGCTGGTCGTGCCCCGGCCTCGGCCCGGGAAGTGAGCGCGGCGGCCCTGGCCGACGGCTACAACAACGCCCTGCGCAAGCGCGAGCCTCCCTACCTGATCCCGCTCAGCGACGCCACCCTGCCGGCGATCGAGCAGCGCGTCTTCGGCAGCTCGTACAAGGGCGTGACCGATCTGGTGACGCTCTATGTCTGGCCGCGCCCCGCGCGCTGGGTGACGCGCCTGTGCGCCCACGCCGGCATCACGCCGAACCAGGTCACCACCCTCAGTCTGGTGCTGGTGCTCGCGGCGATGGCGCTGTTCTGGACCGGGCACTACGCGCTCGGGCTGGTGTGCGCCTGGGGCATGACCTTCCTCGACACGGTCGACGGCAAGCTGGCGCGCGTGACCCTGCGCTCCTCGCCCTTCGGCAACATCTACGACCATTCGATCGACCTGATCCATCCGCCGTTCTGGTGGTGGGCCTGGATCGTCGGCCTGCCGGCGGCGGGCTTCACGCTCGCGCACGCCTGGCTGGTACTCGCCGTCATCGTCGCCGGCTACATCCTGCAGCGCATCGAGGAAGGCGTCTTCATCGCCTGCTTCGGGATCGAGATGCACATCTGGCAGCGCTTCGACAGCCGCTTCCGCCTGATCACGGCAAGACGCAATCCGAACCTGCTGCTTCTCTCGGTCTCGGTGCTGCTCGGCCGACCCGACCTCGGCATCGTCGCGGTCGCGATCTGGACCGCGGTGTCGCTCGCGATCCATGCGCTGCGCCTGGTGCAGGCGGCATTGGCGCGGCGGCACGGCAGGTTGCAGTCGTGGCTCGCGGCACCGACATGAGCGACCCGGAGCTCGCCGCGCTGCTCGGCGCCGAGCTCGGGCGCGCGGTGCCGGCGCCGGTGACTGCCCTGGCCGCCGAGCTGGCGGCGCGCGCCGGCCCGGCCACCGCCGCGGTGCTGTTCTACGGCTCGGCGCTGCGCGATGCGGCGCTCGACGGCGTGCTCGACTTCTACGTCCTGACCGATCGTCCGATCGTCTGGCCGGGCTCGCGCTGGACGTCGCTCGCCGGGCGGCTGCTGCCGCCGAACGTCGGCTACCTCGAGACGGCCGTCGGCGACACGACGCTGCGCACCAAGTACGCGGTCATGACGCTGACCCAGTTCCGCCAGGCGATGTCGGCCGAGAGCATGGACACCACGCTCTGGGCGCGCTTCTCGCAGCCGGTGGCCTGCGTCCGCACCCGCGGCGATGCCGAAGCGCAGGAAGTGCGCGCGGCCATCGCCGAGGCCGTGATCACCGCCGCGCGCTGGGCGGCGATGCTCGGCCCGGAGCGCGGCGAGCCGACCGACTTCTGGCGTGCCCTCTACCAGCGCACCTACGCCGCCGAGCTTCGGGTCGAGCGCGGCGCCCGCGCCGACGACCTGGTGGCGCGCGACGCCGCGCGCTATGCCGCCCTCCTGCCCGCGGCCTGGCGTGCCGGCGGCCTCGACTTCGCCGTCAGCGAAGAGGGCCTGCTGGCGCCGGCGCTGAGCGCGAAGGAACGCGCCGCCGCCGAGCGCCGCTGGCAATGGCGCCGACGTATCGGCCGGCCGATCAACCTGCTGCGTTTGCTGAAGGCGGCATCGACCTTCGACAACGCCGCCGACTACGTCGCCTGGAAAGTCGAGCGACACAGCGGCTACAAGATCGAGCCGAGCGAATTCCAGCGCCGCCATCCCTTGCTCGCGGCGCCAGCGCTCTACCTCAAGCTGCGCGCGCGCGGCGTGCTGCGCTAGCCGGTCGATTGCCGTTCCCGTGCCGCGCTATGCCGGCAACCAGCCGGCCTTTCGGTACCAGGCCACGGCGTCGGCGAAGCCGCGCTCGAGGTCGAATTGCGCCGCCCAGCCCGGCGCGGTCGCGCGTTCTGCCGCGGCGACGCCCCAGTCCGGATGGCGCAACTCGCGCAGCTTCTGCGAGCTGATCATGCTGCTCGAGCCGAAGAGCTTCGCCAGGTCGCCGACCAGCGCCACGCCGCCGAGCAGGGCCCGCGGCGCCCGCACGAAACGCGGCGCCGCATTGCCCACCGCCCGCGCCGCCGCGCCGAGCAACTCTTCCCAGCTGTAGCCCTGCGGGCGGTCGTCGGCGGCCGAGCGCACCTCGGCGCCGGTCCCGGGCGCGCGCGCCATTGCGACGATCAGGCGCACCAGGTCGGCAACGTGGATCATCGCCGCGCGTGCCTCAGCGCTGCCGAGCAAGGGCACCAGCCTGCCGGCGGCCAGCTGGAAGAACACCAGCGTCTCGCGATCGCCGGGGCCGTAGACGACCGAGGGACGCAGCACGCTCGCGCGCTCGCCGAGGACCTCGAGCACCGCGCCCTCGCCCGCCCGCTTGCTCGCGGCGTAGTCCGAGAGCTGCGGCTCGCGCGCCGCCAGGCTCGACACCAGCACGAAGCGCGCGCCCGGCGCGACGCGCGCGACGGCGCGCGCCATCGCCGCGGCTCCGTCGCGATTGACGGCGAAGAAGTCGCGGCGACGCGCCGCCTTGATCAGCCCGGCGAGATGGATCACGACGTCGGCGCCCTCGACCAGGCGATCGAGGGCCGCTTCGTCGTCGAGCGCGCCGGCCACGACCTCGGGCCCCGGCAGCCCGCGCCACTCGGGCACGTCGGGCTCGCGGCGCAGCAGCAGCCGCAGGCGAAAGCCGGCCTGATACAGGGCGACGACGAGATGCCGGCCGATGAAGCCGGTGGCGCCGGTCAGGGCGACGAGCGGCGGATCCGCACGCCCTTCGGCATCCTGCCGCGACAGTGTCATTGAGGTAGGCAGGGACGCGGCCCATGGCGCCGGCGAGGACCGGCCCGCCAAGGATAATCGGACCCATGTCGTCGAACCCCTCAGGGCGCCGCTACGCGGTGGTCACCACTTGCCATGCCGCCGGCTACGAGACCTATGGCCGGACGATGATCGAGACCTTCCTCGCGCACTGGCCGGCCGAAGTCCCGTTGCTGCTGTATCACGAAGGCTTCGAGCCGCCGATGGCGCCCGGGCGCATCGAAGCGCACGACCTGATGGCGGCCTGCCCCGGACTGGTCGACTTCAAGCGGCGCCACGCCGGCAACCCGCGCGCCAACGGCCAGCGGCCGCGCTGGCGCCCGGTGCGTCTCGGCTCGCTGGTCATGACGCTGCCGCTGCCGCTGCGCACGCCCAGCTACCGCTGGGACGCGGTGCGCTTCGCGCACAAGAGCTACGCCGTCTTCGATGCCGCACGGCGGACCGACGCCGACGTGCTGATCTGGATCGACGCCGACACCCGGTTCTTCGCCGACGTCAGCCTTGCCGAGTTGGCGGTGCTCGCGCCGGTGCAGAGCGCCGTTGCCTGCCTGCGCCGACCGGATTTCACCGAGACCGGCTTCGTCGCCTACAACCTTCGCCATCCGGAGACACCGCGGCTGCTCGCCGAGTTCGAGGCGATGTACGCTGGCGACCTCCTGTTTGCCGAGCGCGAGTACACCGACTGCTGGCTGTTCGACATCGTCCGCGCCCGCGCCGAGGCGCGCGGCGCGCACGTCCACGACATCGCCGCGGGCGCCGGCCGGGAGCGGTCGCACGTCCTCGCCGACTCGCGCCTGGGCACGTTCATGGATCACCTGAAGGGCGACCGCAAGGGCGGGATCGCCAGCCGCGCCGACGACCTCGTGGCGGCGCGCAACGAGCACTACTGGAAGAAGCGGGCGTAAAGAGCGATGCGCAACACAGTCTTCATCCACACCAATCCGAAGCAGGCGGTCGGCGCCCTGGTGGCGCGCCATGCGCTGATCCGCAACAGCGCCGCCCCGGAGCGCTTCGACGTCCGCATCATCGACACCAGCGACTTCCCGGCTTTCGGGCGATACGAAGGCCGCAGCTACCTGCGCGAGGGGAAGCACGCGGTCTGGCGCAACGACGACCTGCAGTCGTTCACGCCGCTGCGCTTCGCCGTGCCCGAGCTGATGGGCTACGCCGGCCGCGCGGTCCTCACCGACCCCGATGTCTTCGCCCTCGCCGACATCAACCTCCTGCTCGAGCGCGACATGAGCGGCGCCGCAATCCTGGCGCGGCAGATGCCGGCCGACTCGCGCCGGCCGCTGCACTACGCCACGAGCGTGATGCTGCTCGATTGCGCCCGCCTCACGCACTGGCACTGGGAGGAGGACTTCGACAAGACCTTTCGCGGCGAGCGCGACTATCGCGACTGGATGTGGCTCCTGCTCGAGCCGCCCGGGAGCGTCGCGCCGCTCGAGCCGGAGTGGAACGATTTCGACCGGCTCACGCCCGAGACGCGGCTGCTGCACAACACCCACCGGCGGACGCAGCCGTGGAAGACCGGCCTGCCCTCGGACTTCACGCCGCGCGGCACGACCCTGAGCTCGCGCGCCGGCATCTGGCTCCGGCGTCTGCGCGGCAAGGGTGCGGGCCGCTACCGGCGCCATCCCGACCCGGCGCAGGAGCGGCTGTTCTTCACGCTGCTCGGCGAGTGCCTGGCCAACGGCTCGGTGACCTCCTCGCTGCTCGACGCCGAGATCGCGCGCGGCCATGTCCGCAGCGACGCGCACGACTGCATTGCCCAGGCGCAACGGGCGGCGGCCTGATCCGCGCCGCGGACCGTTTCGCCGCGACGACGCGCGACGACGCGCTCAGGGCCGGTCGATCACCGCATTGATCCGCGCCACCGTGCGCGCCCGCTCGCTCTCGGCCAGCGCCAGCGGCCGGCCGGCACCGCCGAAGAGGCCCGCTTCGGCAAGCGCCCGCTGCAGCCGGCCCAGGTCGCGCACCGACGAGACCAGGCCGAGGCCGACGAGATGGTCGAGCGCGCGCCGCATCGCCGATTGCGGCGAACGCGCCGCGGCCTCGCGCCAGGCAGCGCCGAGGCGCCAGCGCCAATCGGCCCGGGCCGGCAGGGCGAAGGGCGTCACCGGCCGGCCGCTGAGCAAGGCCTCGGCGAGCATCGAGGCGCTGTCGGCGGTGACGATGAAGCGATCGGCGAGGCCGAGCATCGCCGCATAGCAATTCTCGTCGCGACCCCAGCGCACGAACTGCGCCGGCACCTCGAGCCCGTGCTCCAGCGCCGCCAGCGCGGCCGCCGGAGTGCGTGGACTGTCGAGCACCCAGGCACTGCCGCCGACGCTGCGCAGCTCGGCGTTGACTGCGGCCGCGAGCCCGGCCGCGGTCGGCTCGTCGAGCACGAACGGCCGGCTGTTGCCGCCGACCAGCACCGCCGTCCACGGCCGCGGCAGCGCCGCCGCGCGGGCCGCGTAAGACGCCGGCAGCGGCGCCGGCGCCACCGGCGGCACGAACGGCAGCAGGTTGACGAGCACGTTGTCACGCTCCGGCAGGGCGTACTGCGGCGTCGTCACGACCAGGTCGAACCAGGCGAGCGGCGCCCAGGGCCGGTTGACGTGGACAAGCCGCGTCTGCCCGCCCGAGGCGCGCCGGATCCACAGCGCCGCCGGCACGCTCTTTCGTCCCGCTGCGAGCACCGCCCGCGGCCAGGGCGGCGCCAGCGGCGGATCGCTGCGCCAGGTGAGACGGTGCGCGAACCAGCGCGCCGGGGCGAGCCGCGCGCCGGGGCCGAAGCGCAGCTGCACCGCGCGATAGGGGCGGCCCAGCGCATCGGCGATCGCCAGCAGCTGGCGGTTGTCGCCATGCCGGTTGCCGAGCAGCACCCAGAGCGGCTCGGCGCTCACGACACGGCCGCGGAAGGAAACTTGCGCCAGCGGCGCTGCGGCCAGCTCCAGAGCTGCGGCTGGTCGAGCACGATCCGCTCCGTCGCCCGCACCAGCGTCGCCACATCGGCCTCGAGCGACGCCTGCCCGAGGGCCGGCGGCGGCTGCAGCGCGAACCGCCAGCGCGGCGTCGCCGCGAGCGTGGCCACCGGCAGCACCGGCGCGCGCGCCGCGCGGGCGAGCTGCGCCGGGCCGGCCGGCATCGGCATGTCCTTGCCGAGGAAGCGGTGCACCTGTCCGTCCCGGGCCTGCTTCACGCCCTGATCGAGCATCAGGAAGACGATCCGGCCCTGCTTCAGCGCCGCCAGCATCTGGCCATAGGCGCGCAGGCCGGCGTTGGCGGCGATGCCCTGGATCGCGTAGCGCTCCAGTCCTTCGAGGAAGAAGTCGGCCGACATCATGCGCGACTCCTTGTAGAGCACGCTCACCGGCCAGCCGGCACTTGCCAGCCGCAGCGGCACCAGGGCGGCGTTGCCCATGTGCGCGGCCATGAGGATCGCGCCGCGTCCGGCAGCGAGCGCGGCCCGCAGGTGCTCGAGCCCCTCGAGCTCGCAACGGGCGACGAGCATCGCCTCGTCCTGGCGCCGGTCGAGCATCGCCATGATCTCGAACACGGCGGCGGTATTGACCCGATAGGCCTCGCGCAGCAGCGGCGCCACGGCCGGATCGTCGGCCGGGCGGCCGAGCGCCAGCGCCATCTCGGCCTGCATGCGCCGGCGCGCTCTACCGTCGAGCCGGTACTGCAGCCCGCCGAGCAGCCGGCCCGCGGCGCCGGCGCGCTCGAAGCCGACGACGCGCAGCAGGCTGCGCGCCGAAAGGAACATCAGGCGCCGGACGCCGCGCCGCCAGCGCAGCCGGACGCCGTCAGCCATGCACCGGCAGCCCGGCGACGTCCTCGAGCCGCGGGTCGAGGCCGATCTTGCCGCCGGCCAGCCGGTAGATGCGGTCGGCCGCCTCGATCAGCAGGTCCTGGTGCGAGACCGCGAGGATCGTCAGGCTGCCCTTCAGGTGCTTCACCGTCTCCACCACCGCCACCTGCGCCTCGGCGTCGAGATTGCTGGTGGCCTCGTCGAGGATCAGGAGGCGCGGCTTGTGCACCAGGGCGCGAGCGATCGCCAGCCGCTGCCGCTGCCCGCCCGAAAGCCGCGATCCGCCCTCGCCGAGCCGGGTCTGCAGCCCTTCGGGCATCGCCTCGACGAAGGCGAGCGCATCGGCGGCGCGCAGCGCCTCGCGGATCTCGGCTTCGCCGAGGTCCTCCTCGCCGAGCGCGAGGTTGTAGAACACCGAGTCGTCGACCATCACCGATTCCTGCGGCACGTAGCCGATCAGCCGGCGCCACTGGCGAATGTCGATCTCGCCGAGCGGCACGCCGTCGATCAGGATCCGGCCGCTCTCCGGCTGCTGCAGCCCGACCACCAGGTCGAGCAGCGTCGTCTTGCCGGCGCCCGAGGGGCCGACGAGCACCGTGAGGCCCTGCGCGGGAATCGTGAACGAGGCGTGGTCGAGCAGCCGCCGGGCATCGCCGTGGCTGAAGACGACGTCGTCGAAACGGATCGCTTCGGTCAGATGCGGCACGGCCTCGCCGCCGCGCGGCTCGACCTGGGCCGTGGCCGTGGCGATCGCCTCGATCAGCGACCAGTAGGCACTCTCGCGCACTACCACCTGCTGGAAGGCGCGCTGCACTTTCGACAGGTAGTTCACCACCCGGGCGAGCAGGAACACCATGACCAGCACGGCAGCGAGCTGTATGTGCAGCGCGAACAGGCTGAGGAAGAAGCCGACCCCGACCATGATCGCCAGCAAGGGTTCCTGCAGCGCGGTCAACGCCTCCTTGGCGATCACCTGGCGACGGATGGCCCGCTTGAGCTGACGGGTCTGGTCGGAGATGAGCGCGTCGATATGGTCTTCGCGCGCCATCGCCTTCAGCGGCTTGGCGGCCGAGAGCGCGGCGCCGATCGCCGAGACCAAGGCTCGGAGCAGCGTGGTCTGGTGCTGGCCGGCACGACGCGAGATCCGGATCAGCCTTTGCAGCAGGATCAGGAGCAGTGCCCCGGCCACCAACGCCGCCACGCCCGCCTGCCAGGAGATCGACAGGGCGATGCCGAGATAGATCAGCGCGTTGAGCAGCATCGCCGCCATCTCGGCGCCATGCTGGAATGCTTCGGACGCACGCTGCGCCTCGGTGGCGACGGCGTTCGAGAGCCGGCCGATCGATTGCTGCAGGTAGTGGCGCCAGCGCGCCGCCATGACGGCGCGGACCAGCGCCAGGCGCAGGTCGGTGGCGATGTGGGCGACGGTGTAGCCGACCTGGCGATTGGCGAGCAGCGCCAGCACCGCCTTCAGGCCGATCAGCACGATCGCCATCGACAGCAGCACCTGCGCCGTCGGCGGCAGGCCGAAGAACTCGGCCACACGCGTGGCCACCTGCTCCGGCAGCGACGGCTGGTGGTCGGGCTTGCGCGTCGCCAGGCTGAGCATCGACAGCAGCATCGACATGCCGAGGCCGTCCATCAGGCCGGCGACGAGCACGGCGAAGATCGCCGCGGCGCTGCGGCCCGGATAGGCGCGGATGTAGGCGCCGAGCATCGGCAGCGCGCCGCGGCTTTGCACCGAAGTGAGGATGCGGGTCGAATCCGAGCTCATGGGCAGCTGAAGAAGCGCAGGCGCCGGCCCGGGGTGACGACGACCGGCCGTGCCGGGTCGGTGTCGAAGCGCTCGCCGTCGAGCACGTAGCCGGCGAGGCCGGCGATCTGCACCCGCTCGCAGTGGCCGCTGAGGTAGCCGTTGTCGAGATTCATGGCCTTCGAGTATCGGCCCGTCAGCAGGCGCGGCAAAGCCGGCCAGAAGCGCCGGGCGGCGGCGGCCACCGCCGTCAGGCGCAGTTCGCCCTGGCCGCGCGCGGCGTAGGGATCGAACAGGCCGGTGCGGTGCAGCAGCGTCGTCGCCATGACGAGGCGGATCCTGCCCTGCAGGCTGCCCAGGTCGCCGGCGTCGATCGCGAGCGTCGGCACCGGAATGTCCGCCCGGCCGACCAGGGCGAGCGCGGCGATCTTCGTGACCACCCAGGGCGAGCTCAGGTGGCCGCTGCGCAGGGGGCCGCTGCCACCGTAGCGATGATCCTGGGCGCGGCGGACGATGCTGTCGACCGCGGCCCCGCCGAAGAAGAAGCCGAAGCGCGGCGGCGCCGGGGCCTGGGCGATGCAGAGCGGCACCCGCTCGACGACGCCTGAGTCCCAGCGACCGTCGCCCGCCCAGGCCAGCGCCTTCGCCAGGGTCGCCAGTGGATCGGCGCGCGGCACCAGGTCGGCGGCGGTGAGGTTGGTGCGACCGCCGGGCAGGATCAGCAACTCGGGGAGCCAGTGGCCGGGTGGAAGCTGGGACAGCCGTTCGATCACCTCGCGCACCGTGCCGTCGCCCGCGAGCACGGCGACGTGACGCTGGCGCCGGGCCAGGATGGTATCGAGCGCGGCGATCTTCGTGACCACCCAGGGCGAGCTCAGGTGGCCGCTGCGCAGGGGGCCGCTGCCGCCGTAGCGATGATCCTGGGCGCGGCGGACGATGCTGTCGACCGCGCCCCCGCCGAAGAAGAAGCCGAAGCGCGGCGACGCCGGGGCCTGGGCGATGCAGAGCGGCACCCGCTCGACGACGCCTGAGTCCCAGCGACCGTCGCCCGCCCAGGCCAGCGCCTTCGCCAAGGTCGCCAGCGGATCGGCGCGCGGCACCAGGTCGGCAGCGGTGAGGTTGGTGCGACCGCCGGGCAGGATCAGCAGCTCGGGGAGCCAGTGCCCGGGTGGAAGCTGGGACAGCCGTTCGATCACCTCGCGCACCGTGCCGTCGCCCGCGAGCACGGCGACGTGGCGCTGGCGCCGGGCCAGGATGGCATCGAGCGCCGCCGACAGGTCCGCGCCGACTTCGACGCGAACGACCTCGGCGCCCCTTTCCGCGGCGAGGGCGATGGCGCGGTCGGCGAGGCCGCGGGCAGCGCGAAAGCTGCGCGGATTGACCAGCAGGCAGGGCGGCGCCGGGGCGAAGCGACGCTCTTGCTCGGCCGACGTCACCCCAGCCGCGTCAACGATCGGCGATCAGGGCCGAACGCACGCTGACGATGGCTTCCTTGAGCTTGAGGGCAGCGAGCGAGCGACATTCTTCGCGGGTGGCGCTCGGCTTGGTGGCGAAGGCCATCGCCGAGTGCACCGGCTTGACCACCAGCCGGCTGCCGAGGACGCGCGGCACCATCACCGCCCGGGCGGTGATCACACAGGTGTTGTCGGTCGTGAAGCCGCCCTGCACCTGGCTGACGAAGCCCCACTTGGAGACCGGGTAGAGCTTCTGCAGGCGCAGGCGCGAGCTGTCATCGACCTGCGATTTCCAGATCGCGATCGCACTTGCCGTGTCGATCAGAATCGGCGAAGAATCGTCGACGAAGAGGTACTCCGCCGGTGCCGCGAAGGTTGCGGACGAGAATGCGAGCAGCAACCAGCCCAGCATGTAGCGTGTACGCATGATGGATCGCGTTCCAGTTGAAAGACAGGCTTCGAGTTTACGGCCCGGCAACCCTGCTGCCGGACCGGCCGGAACTTTAGGGAAAGAGACGCCATGAAGATCCTCGCCGCGCTGCGGGCCGCCACGCTGCTCGCCATGACGGTCGCGCTGTCGAGCGCGCTCGCCGCTTCGGGCAAGAACGAGCTCGAGGCGCGCATGTCGCGCGACGGCCTGGAGAAGACCAAGGTCAAGAACATCGACTTCGCCTATGCCCGGCCGGGCACGTCGCTCGCGGCCTACAAGCGGGTCAAGCTCGATCCGGTGGAGGTCGCCTTCAGCCCCTCGTGGAATCCGACCCGCACCGGCAGCTCGCTCAAGCTGAGCTCGGAGGAGAAGGAGGCGATCCGCACCGGCGTGGCCAAGCTGGTCGAGGAGGAGTTCGCGAAAGAGATCCAGGCTGGTGGCCGCTATCAGGTCGTGTCCGAGACCGGGCCGGACGTGCTGCGCGTCCGGGCCGGCATCGTCAACCTCTACATCAACGCACCGGACACCGGCCCGGCCCGCTCGCGCACCATCGTCCGCTCGGCCGGAGAGATGACGCTGATCGCCGAGCTGACCGATTCGACGAGCGGCCAGGTGCTGGCGCGCGTGGCCGATCGACAAGAGGCGACCGACACGCGGATGCAGATCGCCAACGGCATGGTCAACGAGACGGAGGCACGCTGGATCGCCGCCGACTGGGCGAAAGCCCTGCGCAAGGCGCTGGACAACGCCCAAGGGATAGGCGCGAAGTAGATCCACGTGGCGGACGTGGCGGCCGCGGCCGCACCGAAGCGGCGTTGGGGACGGATCGTCGCGATCCTGCTCGGCGTCCTCGCCCTGCTCGTCGCCGCGACCTGGGTCGCCCTCACCCTCACCTTTCCGCCCGAGCGCCTGGCGGCGCTGCTCGTGAGTCAGGTGAAAGCGGCCACCGGGCGGGACTTTCGAATCGACGGCGAGCTGTCGATCCGCATCCTCCCGACCATCGCCGCGCAGGCCGGCGACGTCGTCCTCGGCAACGCCGACTGGGGCTCGCGGCCCGAGATGCTCCGCGTCCGCAGCGCCTCCTTCGAGCTGTCGCCGAAGGCGCTGCTCGCGGGCGAGCTGCGCATCCTTCGGGTCGAGGTCGCCGGTGTCGATGCGCTGCTCGAAACCGACGGCGCCGGCCACGCCAACTGGCAGTTCGGATCGCGCACCCCCGCCGCGCCCGAGCCTGCCTCCAGCCCCGACAAGGGGCGCGCGCCGCGTCTCGAGCTCGAGCACGTGGTCGCTTCCGACGTCCGTGTGAGCTATCGCCCCGGCCGCAGTTCGAAGGCGCACACGCTGGCGATCGAGTCGTTCGACCTGCGGCCGCAGGGCGAGCGCGATCGCATCGTCATGGCCCTTGCCCTCGGTCCGCAGCACTGGAAGATCGAAGGCCTGGTCGGCCGCAGCACCCTGTTCCTCGCCGGCGAGGAGGACTGGCCGTTCGAACTGAAGCTCGCCACCGAAGGCGCGACGCTGGCCGCGACCGGCACCCTCGGTACCGGGCCGCGCACCGGCGCCGTCGCGGCCGACGTGTCGGCCAAGGTGGCCACGGCGGCGGCCCTGGTCCCGCTCGGCGCCGCGGCGGCGGCGCTGCCCTTGCCTCTGGAGCTGCGCACGACCCTGCGCTGGGGCGACGACAAGCTGCGCGCCGACCCGCTCCGCCTCGTGCTCGCCGGCCAGGCGATCGAGGGCCGCGCCTCGCTGAGCGACCTGCAAGCGCGCCCGCGCCTCGAGGCCGAGCTGGCGGCGAAGGCGATCGACGTCGGCAAGCTGCGCAGCGGCGCCTCGGCGGCGAGCAAGCCCTCGCCGGCAGCGGCCAAGGGCGGTGGACCGCTGTTCGGCGACACGCCGCTGCTGCCGTTCGACGCCGTCCTGCCGATCGAGATGAAGATCGGCCTCGCGATCAAGCAGCTGAACCTGCCCGACCTGCCGCCGCTGTCGGCGCTGAAGGCGCGGCTGACGTCGACACCGGACCGGCTGACGCTGGAAGAGCTGCAATTCAATATCGCCGGCGGCCGGGTCCGCGGCCGCATGGCGATCGCCCCAGCTGCGACGCCGAGGGTCGAGCTGTCGCTCGATGCCCGGTCGCTGTCGCTCGAGGCGCTGGATGGGGCCTCGGGTGCCAAGCGGGTGCGCGGCGGCCGGACCGATCTCGTCGCCAACCTGAGCTCGACCGGACGGACGCCGCGCAGCCTCGCTGCCGGCGCGAACGGCAACGTCATGGTCTCGGTGACCGAGGCGACGCTGGGGGGCGGCGCCGCGGCGGCGCTCGATCGCAACGTCATCGCCTCGGTGCTGCGACTGGTGCTGCCGAAGGGATCGACCGATCGGCCGCTGGTCGTGCAATGCGCGGTCGCCCGCCTGCCGCTGCGCCAGGGGATTGCCCCGGTCGACCGTTCGATCGCGCTGGAGACGCGCGAGGTCGCGATCGTCGCCAGCGGCAACATCAATCTCGTCGACCAGACGCTCCGGCTCGAGTTCGAGCCGACAGTGAAGAAAGGCCTGGGCCTCAATTCGGCCAACTTCGCCGAGCTCGTGAGGGTGAGCGGGCCGCTGCAGGATCCGCAGGCCCGCGTCGACGTCAAGGGCGCGGTCCGCGGCGCCGCGAATGTCGGCGTTGCGGTGGCGACCGGCGGGCTGTCGTTGCTGGCGCCCATTGCTCTCGGCGGGACGAAAGACGTGCCGCCGTGCGGCCATGCGACGGCGGCCAAGCCCGCCACGGGCGACAAGAAGCACCACTTCCCCGGCGCGCGCTAG